>CAZYKR010000007.1:0-10911 GCA_964648005.1 uncultured Iamiaceae bacterium | reverse complement strand
ACCAGCGTGTTCGCCACCGGGATGCTGAACACCGGGCAGACCGGCCGTGGCCCGCTCCCCGAGGTGTTGCACCAGGCCTTCCCCGGATCGCCGCCGCTCGAGCTGGTGGCTCGCCACCGCGACGCAGAGGCGTTTCTGGCCGCGCGCGGCGTCGAGATGCGCCCGCTCGACCCGTCCGGAGCCGTCGACCGCTACGCCGACATGTGGCACGCCGAAGTCGCCGTGATGCGTGCCATGTCGACGGCCGACCTCGACGCCATGGCGGCCCAGAACGACGACGGCGGTCCGTTGCGCGGCGTCCGGCTCCAGGACCAACCCGACATCGAGGCGGAGCTGACGCGGCTCGGCGCAGGCGGTGGGCGATGAGGCGACCGACGAGGGGAGCGCTCGTAGCCGCGGCGGTCGGTGCCGCATCGGTCCTCGTCGGTTGCAGCAGCACGGCATCCTCATCGGGCACGGTCAGCACCGGGACCCGCCCCGGCACCGTCACGACCATGCGCGGCTCGGCGGGGGTGACGCCCCTGCGGGTCGAGGTCGTGGCCGTGCACCCCCACGACACGTCGTCGTACACCCAAGGACTCGAGTTCGCTCCCGACGGCACGCTGTACGAGAGCGGCGGTCGCTACGGCAGCTCGACGGTGCGCGAGGTGGACCGCGAGACCGGTGAGGTGCTGCGGGTGGCCGACCTGCCGGCGGAGGTCTTCGGTGAGGGGCTCACGCTCGTGGACGATGAGCTCATCCAGCTCACCTGGAAGGAAGGGCGGGCCGTTCGCTGGGACGCGGCCACGTTCGAGCCGCGTGGCGAGCTGACCTACACCGGCGAAGGCTGGGGCCTGTGTGATGACGGCGAGGCGCTGATCATGTCCGACGGCTCGGCGGCGCTGACCGTGCGCGACCGCGAGGACTTCTCGGTGGTGCGCACGGTGCCCGTCACCGCCGCCGGCCGGCCGGTGCCTCGCCTGAACGAGCTCGAGTGCGTCGGAGGCACCGTGTGGGCCAACGTGTACCAGACCGACACGATCGTGCAGATCGACCCGACCACCGGCGAGGTCCTGGCCCAGGTCGACGCCGCCGGGCTGCTCACGCCCGACGAGGCGGCCGACGCCGACGTCCTCAACGGCATCGCCAAGGTGCCCGGCGACGGGGACACGTTCCTCATCACCGGCAAGAACTGGCCGTGGACGTTCGAGGTGCGCTTCGTGCCGGCGTGAGCCGGACCGGGCGAGGCCGGCAGGGTCGGCTCAGGCAGAGCGCTGGTGCTGGGCGCCGGAGCCGTAGAGGCCGAGGGCCTCGGCCTGGGCGCCGTTCAGGTGGTAGCTCTCCCCGTCGGCCGGGAAGGCGCCGGTGCGCACGTCGGCGGCGAAGGCAGCAAGGCCGGCCACGCCCTGCGCCTTCAGGTCGGCGTAGCGCCGGACGAACTTGGGCGTGATGCGGTCCTCGATGCCGAGGACGTCGTGGAACACCAGCACCTGGCCGTCGCAGTGCGGACCGGCGCCGATGCCGATCGTCGGGACGTCCACCGCGTCGGTGACCATGCGGGCGACCTCGTCGGGCACGCCTTCGAGGACGATCGAGAAGCACCCCGCGCCCTCGAGCGCCTGGGCGTCGGCGACGAGCTCGAGCGCGGCGTCACGCTCACGCCCTTGGACCTTGTAGCCGCCCATGGCGTTGACCGACTGCGGCGTGAGGCCCAGGTGGCCCATCACGGGCACCTCGGCGTCGACGATGGCCTCGATCATGGCCACGCGCTTGCGGCCACCCTCGAGCTTCACCGCCTGGGCGCCGGCGCGCACCAACCTGGCGGCGTTGGCCACGGTGTCGGCGACCGAGACGTGGTAGCTCATCCACGGCAGGTCGCCGACGATGAGCGGACGGGGGCCGGCGCGGTGCACGGCCGCGACGTGGTGGGCCATGTCGTCGACGGTCACCTGCAAGGTGTCGTCGTAGCCGAGCACGACCATGGCGACCGAGTCGCCGACGAGGATGATGTCGACGCCGGCTTCGTCGGCCATGCGCGCGCCGGGGGCGTCGTACGCCGTGACCATGACCAGGGGATCGCCGCCGTGGCGGACCTTGCGGTCTCGCACCGCGGGCGCGGTGACCTTGCCCATCGCTGAGCCTCCTTCGTTCCGTCCAGCGCCCCTCGGCTGCCGGCGGTCTCGCCCAGTGTAGGGCCCTTCGGCGTCGTGGGACCGCATCGAGCAGGCCGCCTCCCGCTAGCGTCGGCGCACATGATCGGTGCGTGCGAGAGCTGCGGGCGTGAGGACGAGGTCGTGGTGCGGGTGCGGCGGATGTACGTGACCCCAGAGGCCTGGGACACGCCCGAGCGTGTGGAGGTCGCGGACGAGGAGCTGTGGTGCTTCTCGTGCCGGACGCACTACCCGCACGAGGCGATCGACGGAGACGCGGCGAGCCCGTGAGCACGCCGATCACGACGGGGTTGGCGCGCCGGCCCCGCGATCCGTGGCAGGCTTGCGCGGGTCAGCGCTCAGCGCGGGAGGCGGCTCCCACGCCATCTCCTCGAGAAGGGACCACACGATGAGCGACACCTCGCAGGGCCCCGGTTGGTGGCAGGCCTCCGACGGCAAGTGGTACGCCCCGGAGCTGCACCCCGACGCTGCTGCCGGCGGTGCGACCGCACCGCAGGGCACGCCGCCGGCGACCGACCCCACAGCCCCCATGAGCGCCCCGGGCGCCGATGCGACGGCGCCCATGTCGGCACCGACCACGCCCGACCCCACGGTGCCGATGGCGGCGCCGGGTCAGCCACCGGGCGCTCCCGGGGGGCCCGGCATGCCGCCCGGCCCGCCCGCCGGACCGCCGATGGGCATGCCGCCCGGTCAGCCCGGGTCGCCGCTGGGCGTCCCGCCGGGGCAGGCGCCGATGTACACCCCGGGCGGTCCGGGCGCGCCGGGCGGTCCCGGAGGGATGGCCACGCCGCCCGGTGGCACCGACGGTGGCGGCGGTGGCGGCAAGATCGCCCTGATCATCGGCATCGTGGTGCTGGTCCTGATCCTGGCCGGCGGAGGCATCTTCCTGGCGACCCGCAACAGCGGGACCGACACGGCCGCGACCTCGACCACCTCGACGACGGCCAAGGAGACCACCACCACCGAGGACGAGGGACCGACGACCACCCGTCCCCGCCCGACGACGACGGAGGGCAAGGACGACACGACCACCACATCGTCGCGTCGGACCACGACGACGACCGGCGGTGGCACGACCGGCTTCGAGATGACCGAGGCCGACTTCCTGGTCACCGCACCGACGCTCGTGCCGGGCATCAGCGACGCCGACGCGTTGGCGCTCGGCAAGAAGATGTGCGCCGACATCGCCGACTCGGGCGACCTGCTCAGCTACTTCGTCGACCTGAGCACCGGTGCCATCAGCTACCCCGAGTTCCCGGACCCGACGGGCGAGAACGCCGGCGGCTTCGCCGGGATCTCCATCGCCACGTTCTGCCCCGAGTACCTCGAAGAGCTCCAAGAGCTCGGCAGTAGCTGACGACCCGCCCCCGGCGCCGACCCCGACGTCGGCGTTGACCCCAGGAGGACGAGTGCTCGAGATCGATGTCCTGCACGAGGCCGACTACGTGCTGTGCCGCCCGAAGGGTGAGCTCGACGCGTACACGGTGGCGGCCTTTCGCGAGTCGCTGGCAGAGCACGCCACGGCGGCCCGCCTGCTTATCGACCTGTCCGAGGTGCCGTTCATGGACTCGGCCGGTCTCGGCGCCCTCATCGGCGGCATCCGCCGCACCCGTGAGGGCGGCGGCGAGGTGTCGGTGGCGTGCAGCCGGCCGACCCTGACCCGCCTCCTGCACACGACCGGCTTCGATCGGATCGTCACCGTCGCCGAGACGGTCGACGACGCGGCGGCAGCGCGGCTGGCGCCGCCCGACGAGCTGACCTGACCGGCACGGCGCGTCAGCGGTCGTCGCCGAAGAGGTGCCCGGCCACCCGGGCCAGGCCCTCGACGTCGTGGACGTCGGTCCGCAGGAAGGGCACGCGTACGACGGGTGCCGGCGCCACCCGCTCGGTGAGCCCGCGCAGGTTGTCCTCCTCGCGCGACGCCACCAGCGCGAAGTCGGCCAGGTTCTCGTAGAGCCCGCCGAGGTCGGTGCCGGCGAAGGTCCTGGCCCGCTCGCGCAGGGCGTCCGCCGGCGCATCGGTGAAACGGGGGTGGACGCGGTTGACGATCAGCGCCTTCACCGGGATGTCGGCCTCCGCCAGCTTGCGGGCGAAGAACGTCGCCTCCGCCACCACGTCGTGGCGCGGCGCCGTCACGAGGACGAACGCCGTGCGGTCGTGCGTGAGCAACTCGAGCACGTGCTCGGCCCGCTCCTTGAACCCTTGTTCCATGCCGTCGAACGCCTGGAAGAAGGCGATGGCGTCGGCGACCGCCTCCGAGCCGACGACCTTCGACACGGTGCGCAGGAACGCCTGCGCCGCCACGTTGACGGCCTTGACCAGCCCCTTCGTGGGCGCCATGAGGATCCGGTACAGGCGATGATCGAGGAACCGGGTGAGCCGCCGCGGCGCTTCGAGGAAGTCGAGTGCGTTGCGGGTCGGCGGGGTGTCCACGACGATCAGGTCGAAGTCGTGCTCCTCGTGCAGCTCGTAGAGCTTCTCCATCGCCATGTACTCCTGGGTGCCCGACAGGGCACCGGAGATGTTGCGGTAGAAGCGGTTCTCGAGGATGCCCTCGGCCTGGCCGGCGTCGGTCGAGTGCTTGGTGACGAGGGCGTCGAACGTGCTCTTGGTATCGAGCATCAGCGCCCACAGCTCGCCGGACCACGGGCCGTCGATCTGCGACGGCGTGTTGGTCAGGCCTTCGAGTCCCAGCGCATCGGCGAGGCGCTTCGCCGGGTCGATCGTGACGACACACGCCTTGCGCCCCAGGCGGGCGCCCTCCAGTGCCAGCACGGCGGCGGTGGTCGTCTTGCCGACGCCCCCCGACCCGGTGCAGACGAGGATCTCGTGGTCGTCGACGAGCGGCCGCAGGCCGCGCCCCGCGCTCACGGCGTCCCACCGACGAGATCAGGCAGCGCTCGGATGCCGTCGAGCAAGGCGTCGGCGAGGACGGCCAGGTCGTCCGGTCCGAGGTCGGCGGCGAAGACGTAGGGGAGGCGCAGCTGCGGCAGGGGCAGCAGGTCACCCAACCGCTCGAGCTGCTCGGCCTGCAACGCCATGCGGTCGCGGCGGAAGTGCGCCGCCGTGCGCAGCGCCTCGGCCTCGCCGGGGTGGAGGAACGCGCCCGCCTCGGCCGCTGCCTCGGTCGGGTCGCGCTCGAGCCCGACGACGTCGGGGTAGATGCTGTTGACCACGACGGGCCCGAGGGCCAGACCGACTTCGTCCTCGAGCGAGTAGGCGGTCTCGACGAGCTCGTTGACCGGTGTCTCCTCGGGCAGGGTCACCAGCACGACCTGGCAGCGGGCGGGATCGGTGAGCATGGCGAGCACGTCCGCCGCCTGGGCGTTGATCGGCCCGACCCGCACGGCGTCCATCAGGCCCCGCGGCGAGCGCAGGAAGGAGATGGCATGACCGGCGGCAGGCGCGTCCAGGACGATCAGGTCGGCGGCGCGGGCCACCTCGAGCTGCTTGACCTTGCCGAGCAGCAGGATGTCCTTGATGCCCGGTGCCGCCGTCGAGACCATGTCGATGGCGCCGGAGGAGGCGAGGCGCTTGGAGATGCGGCTCATCCCATGGTCCTCGAGGTACTCGATCAGCGCGTCGTCGGAGGTCAGCGCCCGGGCGCGTACGTCGGCGGCGCCGTGGTGTCCGCCGCCCTTGGACAGCACGACCTCGTCGTAGTCGAACGGCGGCTGGCCGTACAGCGATGCCAGGCCGCTCTTGCCCTCGACCTCGATGACGAGGGTCGACAGGCCCGAGAGGGCGGCGGCGCGGGCCATCGTCGCGGTGACGGCGGTTTTGCCGACGCCGCCCTTCCCGGCCACGATGACCACGCGAGCTGCTTGGAAGAACTGGGCAGGATCCATGAGTCCCCTGAGGAGGCCGGTGGGCAGACTACCCACCCCGCACGCTGCGACACGCACCTGTCGGGTTCGTCACACCCGTCGGGTCGTCGCCGCGCTCGCCCTGGTGCTGGGCACGGTCCTGGCGCTGGTCGCTCCGGCGGGTGCCCAGCCGCCGCCGGCCGATCCCCTCGTGGCGGGCACGTTCGTCGACGTGTTCGAGGTGTCTGGGCTGCTCGATCCGGTGGTTGCCGACGCCGTGACCTCGGCGCTCGAGGCCAGCGAAGCTGCCGGCGCCCAGGCCCTGGTGCTCCAGGTCGACAGCGAGGGTTCGGTGCTCGACGACGACGCCCTCACCGCCCTGGTGCAGCGCCTGGCCACGTCCTCCGTGCCGGTGCACGTGTGGGTGGGCCCCTCGAGCTCGCAGGCGGTGGGTGCCTCGGCGTCGCTGGGCGCCGTCGCCGACCAGTTCGCCATGGCGCCCGGGACCCGGTACGGCCTCGACGGCGCGACGGTGCCGGCGCCGGTGGCGGCGCTGGCGGTGCGCGACCTGCCCCCCGGCGTCGTCTCGGACACCGAAGCCGCCGAGCTGGGCATCACGTCGTTCGAGGCGCCGACGGTCGGTGACTTCCTGGTCAACCTCCCCGGCTTCGAGACCCGCGAGATCGTCGACGGCGACCAGACGCGTCGGGAGCCGATCACGCTGGTGCGCTTCGCCAAGCTCTCGCTCGTCGACTCCATGTTCCACGCCGTGGCCAGCCCGGCCGTGGCGTACCTGCTGTTCGCCATCGGTCTGGCCCTGTTCGTGTTCGAGCTGTTCACCGCCGGCGTCGGCATTGCCGGCACGGTCGGCGCCGTGTGCTTCATCCTGGGCTGCTACGGGCTGGCGGCCCTGCCGGCGCGGCCGGTCGCCGTGGCGCTGCTGGTGCTCGCCTTCCCGGCGTTCGCCGTCGACGTGCAGACGGGCGTGCCGCGCCTGTGGACCGGCGTCGGCATCGTGGCCTTCGCTGTCGGGACGCTGTTCCTCTACGACGGGGTGTCGATGTCGTGGCTCACGATCGCCGTCGGGATGATCGGCATCTTGTTGACCTTCCTGTCGGGCATGCCCTCGATGGTGCGCACCCGCTTCGCCACGCCGACCATCGGCCGGGACTGGATGATCGGTTCGATGGGCCGGGCCGTCACCGACATCTCGCCGGACGGCGTCGTGCAGATCGACGGCGCCCAGTGGCGAGCCACGACGAACCGGGCGACGCCGATCGAGCAGCTGGACAAGGTGCGCGTCATCGGGATGGACGGCCTGGTGCTCGAGGTCGAGCCGGAGGAGGGCGGCGCCCGCGACTACCGCGAGCGGCGTGCCCCCGGCGCCGACGACTGAGGCGTCCGCACCTCGGGCGTCGCGCTCGATGGGAGGTGCCAGGGGCGCGCATTGATGCTCCAGCGGCCATCGGCCGACCGCGTCCACAGGGGGATTGATCGCAAATCACACGGCTGTCATTTAGCGTCTTGGAGCCATATCGGCCGCTCTGAACTGGACTTCAGCGCAATGATGACAAATCCGTTGCGAACATCACGACCCCTTGTTCTGTGCATATGTCAGGAGTATGTTCCTCGCGCCGAAAGGGGGACGGGACGTGAGTGCACAGCGCATCGAAGACGCCTGGCAGATCAAGGCTGCATGCCGTGGTCCGCACTCGGAGCTCTTCTATCCACCGCAGCAGTTCGAGCGGAAGGACGAGAAGGTCGACCGAGAGAGCCGGGCAAAGGGAATCTGTGCCAGCTGCTCCGTCAAGCGGGACTGTCTGGACTACGCGCTCTCCATCCGTGAGATGCACGGCATCTGGGGTGGGTTGAACGAGGCGGAGCGCAAGCAGGTCATGGCCCAGCGGGGCCTGTGAACCGTTCGTACGGGTCGTGACGGACGTACCGGTACCGGCCTCGGGCCGGGACGCGCCGCCCCTCGCGGGCGGTGGAGGGTTCGCGATCGAGGTGCGGCACGTCTTTGATCACCCACCGGTTCGGACGTTCCGGATCTTCGTCGATCGCATCAACGAGTGGTGGGACCAGCGCCTGCATCCCGAGGCGCGCACCGTGCTCGAGGCGGTGCCGGGCGGCGACTTCAAACAGCTCTGGAGCAGCGGCGGCGCCTTTCTCGCCACCGTGGCCCAGGTCGATGCCCCGTATCGGTTGCGGCTGGTCGGGCCGTTGGCGATCGCCAGGCCGGCGCACAGCGTGGTCGAGATCACCTTCGAGCCGACGCCCGATGGCCAGGGCACGGTGCTGGTGCTGCACCACGAGTGCATCGGCGCCGTGTCGCCGGAGACCGGCGCCACCTATGAGCGAAGCTGGCAGGACCTGATCGGGCGGGCCTTCGCCGATCGCCTGCGCGCCGGCTGAGGGTGGTGGCCGAGGGCGCTGCCCCCGAGCCGTGGCGTCGCGCCCTGCCGGTGCTGGTGGCGGCGGCCGCCGTGGCGGTCCTCGCCGTGGCGGCGCTGTCGTCGCCGTACCGGTTGCGCGAGCCCGATCCGTACGCCTACCGCGCCGCCACCTGGACGATCGAGCAGGGCGAGCTCACCCTCGACGACGCCGGGTACATCGCCATGGACTCGGCGCTGATCGCGTCGGGGGACGGCTGGACCCGCCAGCTGGTCGACCCGAACCCGCAGTACGTCCCTGCCGCCGGCCCGGGCGGCTGTCCGCAACGGCGCGGGAGCTTCACCGGTCCGGTCTTCGGCGAGCCACCGCCGATCGGCATCACCCAGTGGGTACGCCTGGACGACGGCACCTGCGTCTCGGAGAAGAGCCCCGGGTACCCGTTCCTGCTGGCGCCGTTCGACAGCGTCGGGCTGGTGCGCCTGGCGCCGCTGCTGTTCGGGCTGATCGGGTTCGTGGGCATCTGGACCGGGGCGCGGCGATGGCTCGGCCCGTGGGGTGCGTGCACCGCCGTCGGGCTCACGGCCGCCGGCCCCGGGGTGATCGTGATGGCACATCGGGCCTGGATGCCGACGTTCACCGACGCGCTGCTGCTCGCCGGCGGCGTGGGCTTCGTGCTGTGGGCGGTGCTGGCCGTCGAGCGCCGCTTCGCCCATCGGGCCTGGGTGGGCGCGCTCGGCTGCGCGCTCGCCGGTCTGTCGACGACGCTGCGGTTGACCAATGCCGTGCCCGCCCTCGTGCTGGCGGTGTGGGCGGTGGTCGTCGGCAGCCGGCGGCGCGCCCAGGCGGGGCCGCGGCTGATCGCCTGCTGGCTGGGCGGCGCGGTCGTGCCGGCGTTGGCGCTGGTCGCCTACAACCTGCGGGTCTTCGGCGCGCCGTGGGCATCGGGGTACGAGGCCGGCGGTGGTGGCCCGCAGTGGGACCTCGGCAGCATCGGCCCCAACGTGTCGGTGATGACCGGTCGGCTCACGTGGGCGTTGCCGGTGTGGTGGGTGGCGTTGCTGGCGGCGCTGGTCGCCGGGGCGCTGGCGCTCGGACGCCGTTCGGTGGCGCCGCCCGCCGACTGCGGCCGTCCCGAGGCGTCGGGCGCCAGCGACGGCGCCGTGCTGGCGCTGTTGGGCGCCTGGTGGCTGTCGGTGTGGGGGCTGTACGCCATGTTCGGCTGGACCGTCACGAACGTGCCCGCCGGGAGCCACCCCATGATCTCGACGCGCTTCTACCTCCCGGCCGTCGGTGCCGTCGGCCTGCTCGCGGCGTGGTTGCTGGTGCGCCTTCCGGCGTGGGTCGGCGTGGTGGCGATCGCCGCCTTGCTGGTGGTGAGCGTGACGGCTGCCGGGGCGGCGCTCGACGGCGACTGGCTGTTCTCGGACGACCTGGCGCGCGACGTTCCGTCGTCGCCTTCCTCGGTGCCCCCGGGATCCACGGTGCCCGGACAACCGCCAGGCCCCGTGGGCCAGACACCGGGGCAACCGCCCGGCCCCGTGCCGGGTCAGACGCCCGGTCAGCGTCCCGGTCCGCCGTGATGGCGGAGCCGGCCGCCGGACCCGAACGAAGGGGTCGCCGATAGGCTTGGACCGATGGGTCTCGCGTTGTTCCTCCTGTTCATCGTCCTGCCGCTGATCGAGCTGGCGGTGATCATCCAGGTCGGCTCGCTCATCGGGGTGCTGCCCACCTTCGCCATCATGGTGCTGTCGGCGCTCATCGGGTCCTGGTTGTGCAAGCGCGAAGGCCTGGGCGTGCTGCGGCGCATCAACGCCAGCCTCGACGCCGGGCGCGTGCCGACCACCGAGTTGGCCGACGGTGCCCTCATCCTGTTGGCCGGCTGCATGATGATCACGCCGGGCTTCGTCACCGACCTCGCCGGCATCCTGTTGCTCCTGCCGCCGGTGCGGGCGGTGGTGCGCAAGGTGGTCGTGGCCCGCAGCCGTCGCCGCATCGATCGTGCGGTCGCCGGCGCCGGGCCCGCCGGGTTCACCTTCATCCGCATGGGCGACACCAGCGGGTTCGGGGGCCAGCCGTTCGACCCGTTCGGCGGTGGCGGTCGACCACGACGGTCCGACGGGGACGTGATCGATGCGGACTCGTGGGAGGACCCGGTCGCCCACGACGGGTTCGGGCAGCTGCCGGGGCCGCGGTGAGCGCCGCTCCCGACGCGGCGGCCGGCGGGCCCGCGCCCGAGGTGCCCGTACGCGACGCCGCTACCGTCATGCTCGTGCGCGACGCCGACGGCGGCGGCATCGAGGTCTTCATGCTGCGCCGCAACCTGCAGAGCGACTTCGTCGGCGGTGCCTACGTGTTCCCCGGCGGGGCGGTCGACCCCGAGGACTCCGCCGACGACCTCGGACCGGTCTGTGGCTGGCGCGACGATGCTGCTGCGTCGGCGGCACTGGGCGTGGCGAGCGGCGGTCTGGCCTTCTGGGTGGCGGCGGTGCGCGAGTGCTTCGAGGAGGCAGGCGTGCTGCTGGCCTACGACGCCTCCGGCGCGATCGTCCGCTTCGACGACC
>CAZYKR010000006.1:29010-38435 GCA_964648005.1 uncultured Iamiaceae bacterium | reverse complement strand
TGGCCGATGCCGATGTCGACGGCTCCCACATCCGCACGCTGCTGCTGACGTTCTTCTTCCGGCAGATGAAGCCGCTGGTCGAGCGCCAGCACATCTACATCGCGCAGCCGCCGCTGTTCTCGACCGTCGTCGGCCGCGAGAAGATCTATCTCAAGGACGACGCCGCCAAGAACGCCTTCCTGGCCGACCATCCCAACCATGCCAAGGAGTTCCAGCGCCTCAAGGGCCTGGGCGAGATGGACTGGGAAGAGCTCGGCGAGACGACCATGGACGCCGCCCGCCGCACGCTGCTGCAGGTGTCGGTCGAGCAGGCCGCCATCGCCGACGAGGTCTTCTCCACGCTGATGGGCGACGACGTCGAGTCGCGCAAGCACTTCATCCAGACCAACGCACACGACGTGCGCTTCTTGGACATCTGACCGCCGCACCGCACCGCTGACGAGGAACGCACCGCACCATGACCGACACCCCACCCCCCGCCGACGACGCAGCCGGCGACGACGACGGCGAGGGCCGCCTCGCCGTCCAGCCGATCGAGATCCAAGAAGAGGTCGAGCGCTCCTTCCTGGACTACGCCATGTCGGTCATCACGGCCCGGGCGCTGCCCGACGCCCGCGACGGCCTCAAGCCGGTGCACCGACGGATCCTGTGGGGCATGCACAACGCCGGCGCCCGACCCGACCGGCCGACCGTCAAGTGCGCCCGCATCGTGGGCGACGTGATGGGCAAGTACCACCCGCACGGTGACTCGGCCATCTACGACGCGCTGGTCCGCATGGGCCAGGCCCACTCGCTGCGGCATCCGCTCATCCACCCCAAGGGCAACTTCGGTTCGCTCGATGACCCCCCGGCCGCCGCGAGATACACGGAATGTCGGCTGGCAGCGATCGCCATGGCGATGCTCGACGGCATCGACGAGGAGACCGTCGACTTCGCCGACAACTACGACGGGCAGGAGACCGAGCCCATCGTGCTGCCGTCGCGCTTCCCGAACCTGCTGGTCAACGGCAGTCAGGGCATCGCCGTCGGCATGGCGACCAACATCCCGCCGCACAACCTCGGCGAGGTGATCGACGCCGTCAGCCACCTGCTCGACAACCCCGACGCCACGCCCGACGAGCTGATGGAGTTCGTCAAGGGCCCGGACTTCCCGGGCGGCGCCATGATCATGGGGCGCGGCGGGATCATGGACGCCTACCGCACTGGCAAGGGCTCCGTGAAGATGCGCGGCGTCGCCGAGATCGAAGAGGGCGCCCGCAACGACCAGATCGTCATCACCGCCCTGCCGTATCAGGTGTCGCCCAACGCCGTGCTCAACAAGATCCGCGACCTGGTCGAGGCGCGTGAGATCGAGGGCATCGCCGACCTCAACGACGAGTCGTCCAAGGGGAAGCTGCGCATCGTCGTCAAGCTCAAGAAGGACGCCCCCGGGCTCGTCATCTTGAACAACCTCTACAAGCGCACGCCGCTGCAGACGAACTTCGCCATCAACACCGTGGCGCTGGTCGACGGCGTCCCGCGGACCCTCAACCTGCGCGACGCGCTCGTCGCCTACGTCGAGCACCAGACCGAGGTCATCCGACGCCGGTCCGAGTACCGGCTGCGCAAGGCCGAAGCCCGCGCCCACATCGTCGAAGGTCTCCTCAAGGCCATCGACATGATCGACGAGATCATCGCCGCCATCCGTGCCTCCGAGGACAAGGCGGACGCCCGCTCGAAGCTCACGGCCGAACCCTTCTCGTTCTCCGAGGAGCAGGCCGAGCACATCCTGGACATGCCGCTGTCCCGCCTGACCCGCCTCGGGCGCGCCAACCTCGAGGAGGAGTTGGCCCAGCTGCGCGCAACCATCACCGAGCTCCAGGCGATCCTCTCCGACGAGGGCAAGCTGCGGTCGGTGATCCAGACCGAGCTGGCCGAGGTGCGCGAGACCTACGCCAACGACCGTCGCACCAAGATCACCTTCGACGCCGGTGACATCGACATCGAAGAGCTCATCGAGGACCAGGACCTCGTCGTGGTGATGAGCCACAAGGGCTACATCAAGACGGTCCAGGCCGACGCCTTCCGCACGCAGGGCCGCGGCGGCCGCGGCATCGCCGGTGCCAAGGTCAAGGACGAGGACTGGGTGGAGCACATCATCCACACGTCCGCGCACGCGTACCTGCTGTTCTTCTCGTCCAAGGGCAAGGTGTACCGGCTCAAGGCGCACGAGATCCCGATGATGGAGCGCACGGCGCGCGGCACCGCCATCGTCAACCTGCTGCAGCTGGCGCCGGACGAGCGCGTGCAGTCGATCATCGACACCCGCGACTACGAGACCAACCGGTTCCTGTTCTTCGCCACCCGCAACGGCCAGGTCAAGAAGACCAAGTTCAACGAGTACGACTCCTCGCTGCGCACCGGCATCATCGCCCTCAACCTCAAGGACGGCGACGAGCTGGTGCAGGTGCTGCCGACCAACGGCACCGATGACATCTTCATCGTGTCCCGGGCCGGCATGACCATCCGCTTCACCGAAGAGGACGTGCGCCCGATGGGCCGCGCCGCCGCCGGTGTGCGCGGCATGAAGATGAAGGCCGAGGACGAGGTCGTCTCCGTCGCCGTCGCCCGTGACGACGCCGCCATCTTGATCGTGACCGACGGTGGCTACGGCAAGCGCACCCAGCTCGACAAGTTCAACCGGCAGGGCCGTGGTGGCCAGGGGGTGCGCGGCATCAAGATCACGGCCAAGAAGGGCCACGTGGTCGGGGCGTTCATGGTGGGTCTGGACGACGACATCATCGTGATGGCGACCGGCGGGGTGGTCATCCGCATGTCGGTGCGTGAGATCTCGTCGCAGGGCCGCGACGCCACCGGGGTGCGGGTCATGAACCTCGACGACGGCCAGTCCGTCGCCGCCGTGGCTCCGGTGCTCACCGAGGACAGCGCCGAGGACTGACGGCGCCCCCGCCACCGGGCAACCGTTGGCCATCGTCGTCCCCGGCTGCCTTGGCGGCGCGGGTGACGGCCACCACCGCCTTCCCCACACGGAGCAACGTGCACGCCGCGCCCGTCGCGGCCGTACTCGACGTCGAGGGATGCCATGAACGACACGACGACGGCGACACCGTCGCACTCCGCCACCGGCCGAGGCGCGGGCGACCAGGGCCAGGTGCTGCCCTTCGCCGCGCTGGCGATGGTGACGACGATCGGGGTGCTGGTGCTGGTCAGCGTGCTCGGCGTGGTCGTGGTCGATCGCCTCCGGGCGCGTCACGCCGCCGACGCCACCGCCGTGGCCGTGGCGCAGGACGGCGTCGGCGCGGCGCGCCACGTGGCATCGGCCAACGGCGCAACGTTGGAGGCGGTCCGGCCGGTCGACGGGGACGCCGTGGAGGTGACGGTGCGCGTCGGCTCGGCACGCGCCACCTCGCGCGCCGAGCGCAGCGCCGAGACCTGGGAGTGGCCAACCGGGCGCGTCCGGGCTGGCTCACGGCCCTCGGGCGCGCCGACCTAGACTCGCTCCGATGGCCATGCCGGACTCACGCTCGGGCACCGACGGCGACGCCGGTCGCTTGGACGACAGCGCGGACGACCTCTCGTCCGTGTTCGCCGACGAGCCGCCGGCCACCCCACCGGTGCGGTTGGCAGCGCGTCCGGTGCGGGTCTCGGCCGAGGCGGCCACGGCGTCGGCTGCCGCCGCCGAGCCGGTCGAGGACCTGCTCGACGTGCTGGACGAGCCGCTGATCGACCCCATGGTCGAGGTGGCCGACGACAGCACCGGCGAGTACGAGGTCGTCGACGCGCCGCGTCAGGGCAAGTTGCCGCGGGGGCGGGTCAAGGCGCGCAAGGTGCACCGCGTCATCCGCTACGTGTCCCCGTGGTCCGTGTTCAAGGTGTCGTTGCTGTTCTCGCTGTGCCTGTGGATGATCGTGTCGATCGCCGGCGTGCTCCTGTGGCAGGTGGCGCTGGCCTCGGGCACGGTCACCCAGTTCGAGGAGTTCTTGGCCAAGCTCTTCGCCGAGGAGAGCTTCATGCTCGACGGTCGGCAGATGTTCCGGGCGACCGCCATCTCGGGCGTGATCATCGTGTTCGCCGGCACGGCGTTCGCCGTGCTGATGGCCTTGCTGTTCAACGTCATCTCGGACATCACGGGCGGCATCCGCCTGACCATGCTCGAGCTCGAATCGGCCAAGCGGGAGGTCCGCCGGTCGAGCCTGGAGCGCATGGACGCCCGCCAGGCCCGGCGCCGCAGCGGCCGTCGCTGAACCCGCAGAACGGTTGGCCCGCCTCGTCCGCCAGGCGCTAGCGTGCGCCGTCGCCCGGGGCTATAGCTCAGTCGGTTAGAGCGCACCCCTGATAAGGGTGAGGTCGCTGGTTCGATTCCAGCTAGCCCCACCACCCGGACACCCCTCACCGCTCCGCCGCCACCGCCGCCGGCAGATCGTCGTCCGGATCCAGACCGCAGCCATGGACGACGTGGACGATCCCGACGACGAGGTGCGCCGATGAAGACGATCCGCAGAGCGCTGGTCGCGGTGGGGCTCGCCGGCCTCGTGGCCGCGGTGCTGCGCGCCCGTGGTACGGGCGGCACGCCGCCGACCGCCGGCGGGTGGCGTGAGCTGTCCGGCCCGGAGCTGCAGTGAAGGTCGCCATCTGCGGGGTCGGCGCCACCGGCACGCGACTGGCACGCCAGCTGGTGTCGTCGCCTGCCGTCGAGCAGGTCGAGCTGCGCGACGAGCGCCACGACCACCTGGCCGTCGTGGTGGCCTCGCTGGGCCCACGCGCCCGTATCGCGGACGTGCCCCTCGACGCACCGACCGATGCCGACGTGGTGGTGCTGGCCGCCGATGCCGGCCTGCACCTCGGCGCGGCGCGCCGGTTCCTCGGCGCCGGCGTGGCGGTGGTCTCGGTCGGCGATGATCTCGGCGAGGCACAGGGGCTGCTCGAGCTCGATGCCGAGGCCCGCGAGCGCGGCGTCCCGGTCGTCATCGGCGCCGGCTTCGGCCCCGGCCTGACCTGCGTGCTGGCCACCCACGCCGCGGCGCGGTTCGACGAGGTGCACGAGATCCACGTGGCCAAGGTCGGGACCGGGGGCCCAGCCTGCGCTCGGCAGCATCATCGTGCCCTGGCGCGCAGCGCCACCGATTGGCGGGGCAGCTGGGTGCGGCGTCCCGGGGGGAGCGGCCGGGAGCTGTGCTGGTTCCCCGACCCGATCGGGGGCCAGGACTGCTACCGCGCCGAGCTGGCCGACCCGGCGCTGCTCGTGCCGGCATTTCCAGGCGTGCAGCGGGTCACCGCCCGCGTGGGCGCCACCCGGCGCGATCGCCTGACGGCTCGCCTGCCGATGCTGTGGCCGAGCCACCCGGAAGGCGGCCCCGGCGCCGTACGGGTCGAGGTGCGCGGTCGGCGCGGCGGGGCGAGCGATGTCGTCGTGCTGGGGGCCATGGACCGCCCGGCGGTGGCGGCCGGCGCCGTGGCGGCGCTGGCGGTGCTGTGGATCGGCGACGGACGGGTCGAGCCCGGCGCCGGTGGCCTGGCCGGACGCGTCGATCCCGTCGAGTTCCTCACGGCGCTGCGGTCGCGGGGCGTGCGCGCCGCAGCGTTCCAGGGTTCGGCGGTCGCCGAACCGGCCTGATCGGCCGTGCTCTCGACGTCGTGAGGTCACCGCCGCGTGACGTTCGACACGAACTACATCGATGTCATTCACTCAAAGGGATCGAGATTCCCCTAAAGTGCCGAGCCCTGGCCGTCGAAACACGTTCGGCGGTCGATCCGGGGAGGGCGATGTGACGAAGGCGACATCGGACACGCAGGAGCTGTCCCAGCGCATCGAGCAGCACCTGCCGCTCGTGAAGCACATCGTGTTCCAGGTGGCGGTGCATTTCCCCCGCCACGTCGACCGTGAGGACCTCGCTCGAGCCGGTGCGCTCGGGCTGGTCGAGGCGGCCCGCCGGTACGACGCCGACCGTGGGGTGCCCTTCGAACGCTTCGCCGCTCAGCGCATCCGTGGTGCCATCCTCGACGCCGTGCGCGCCGCCGACTGGGCGCCGCGTTCGGTCCGCACCCTCGCCCGCAAGCTGGAGTCCGTCGAGCAGCGTCTGGCCACCGAGCTCGGACGCGTGCCGTCGGCCAACGAGATGGCCGAGGCGCTCGGCATGACCCGCGACGAGCTCGCCCGGCTCCAGGACCGCATGTTCCGCTCGGTCGTGCTGGCACTGGAGCACGAGGTCTCCGATGCGGGGGACGAGGACCTCACCCTGGTCGACGTCCTGGTCGATCGGTCGTCGGTCGAGCCGCTCGAGGAGCTCGAGACGCGCGAGCTGCACGCCTACCTGCGCGACGCCGTGAGCCTGCTGCCGGAGCGGCAACGGTTCGTCATCGTCGGCTACTTCCTCGAAGGCCGCACGTCGCAGGACCTGGCACGCTTCCTCGGCGTGACCGAGTCGCGCATCTCCCAACTGCGCTCGGAGGCACTGCAGATGCTGCGCGAGGGCATCGAGGCGCAGTACACGGGCAAGGCCACGGCACAGCCGGACGCCGGTCTCGGACGGATCGCCCGCCGCAAGGCAGGGTACGCCGCGGCCATCGCCGAGGCGTCCGGGTTCGAGCATCGCCTTGGCGACGGGGACCAGGCCCGTCGCGGCACGCCCTGGGAGTACTGACGGCGTCAGGCGCCGTCGCCGCGGGGCCGCCGGTTGCGCAGGTACAGCACGATCGCGCCCCCGCCGATGATCACGAGCACGGCGATGAAGATGATCAAGCCGGTCGTGCCGGGCGACGAGCCGGCGGCGGGACCGACGGTGGTGACGCCCGTGCTCAGCAACGTCGAGGCGGTGCCTGGCGCGCGGGTCGTGCCCGGCCCGGCGGTCGTCGTCGAGCCGTCTGCGGTCGTGGTCCCGGTGCCACCGGCGTCGCCCGCTGGCGCCACCGTGCGGGTGAGCGTGACAGCGGGCGCCGGGGCCTCGGGTTCGGCGCCGTCGACCGGGATCTCGATCCAGGCCTCCTCGCCGTCGGGACACGTCTGCACCGTGGGGAGGTAGATCACCTCGCCCTCCTGGCCCACGAGGCGGGCCCGAAGCTCGAAGCTGCCCTTGTCCTTCGGCGCGACACTTCCTCCGGTCCAGGTGACGACGCCGTCGCTGACCGCCGACGTCCAGCCATCGGGGTCGGCGGTGGTGACGTCGGTCGTGCCGTCCGGGAGCTGGACCCGCAGGCCGGTCGTCGGCGATTCGCCACAGCCGTGGTCGAAACTCAGCACGACCGTCGTGATGCCGGCGTCGTCGGTCGTCCCGCTCGCGGCGGCCGGGTCGCTCGAGACGTGGGCCATGGCCGGCGCCGACCACAGGGCCAGCGCCAGGAGCACGAGCGACACCACGCCGATCGGCCCGACGCCGAGGGTGGCATGCCCGAAGGCCACCCGGCCGGTGGTCGGCTGGTTGCTGTCGCCACGTCGGTTCATCGGGGACCCCCTGCCATCACGGCCAACAGCTCGTCGTGCAGGGCGCCGTTGGTGGCGATGCCGCTGCCGCGGTCGGCGCCGGCGCCGCCGTCGAGCGCGCTGAACCGTCCGCCGGCCTCACCGATGATGACTGGCATCGGTGCCACGTCCCAGCGCGCCACGGTCGGGTCGATCATGGCGTCGATGCGCCCGGTGGCGACGAGCGCGTACCCGTACCCGTCACCCCAGGTGCGCATGGCAGCGCCGGTGGCCTTGACGCGGCCGAGCGCCGCATCGTCCCAGTCGTCCCAGGCGCACGTCGAGACGTAGGCCTGGTCGAGCGCGGTGGTGGCCGACACTCGCGCCGGGTCGCCGTTGCAGAAGCAGCCGAGGCCGCGCCCGGCGTAGACCGTCTCGCCGAGACCGGGCAGGTTGATGACGCCGATGGCCGGACCGTGCTCGTCCTCCATCGCCAGGAGGTTGCAGTACAGGGGCACCCCGTGGGTGAACGCCTTCGTGCCGTCGATGGGGTCGATGATCCACGTGCGGCCGCTCGAGCCGGCGGTGTCGGCCTCCTCTTCGCCCACGATGGCGTCGTCGGGGAGGTGCCGGGCGAGCTCGTCGCGCAGGAACCGCTCGGCGGCGCGGTCGGCGACGGTCACCGGCGTGCCGTCGCCCTTGTGCTCGACGCCGAGGCGGTCGGAGCGGAACCACTCCAAGGTCAACGCCCCGGCCTGGCGGGCCAGGTCCACGGCCAGGTCGAGCAGGGCGCGGTCGACTGCGGTCATGGCCACGCATTGTTCCAGCCGCGCGGCGGGCGCGGCGAGTGCGCGAGGCTGCCGGCATGCGCGCCGCCGTCCTCGAGACTCCGAACGCCCCTCTCGTCGTGACCGACGTCGAGCTCGACGACCCCCATCCCGGCGAGGTCCTCGTGCGGGTCTGTCACTGCGGCGTGTGCCACTCCGACCTGTCGATGGTCGACGGATCGTTCCCGCCGCCGGGTCCGACCGTGCTGGGGCACGAGGCGGCCGGCATCGTCGAGGCGGTCGGCGACGGCGTCACGATGGTGGGCGTCGGTGACCACGTGGTGCTGACACCGTGCCCGCCGTGCGGCCGTTGCTACTGGTGCCTGCGGAGCGAGTGGAGTGCGTGCGAGAACAGTCGTTCGTTGATGACCTTCTCGCACGGCGACGGAGGGACGCGGCTGCGTCGAGGCGACGAGGTGGTCTACCGCGGCCTGGGCGTGGCGGCGTTCGCCGAGCGCGTCGTGACCGATCAGACCGGCGCCGTTCCGGTGCCGGAGGATCTGCCGCTCGACGTGCTGTGCGTGCTCGGCTGTGCCGTGCAGACCGGCGTCGGCGCCGTCCTGCACACGGCGAAGGTCCCGCCGGGCGCCACGGTGCTGGTCCTGGGCCTGGGTGGCGTGGGGTTGTCGGTGGTCCAGGGAGCGGTCCTGGCGGCGGCGGCGCGCATCGTGGTGTCGGACCCGGTGCCGCAGCGTCGCGAGCTGGCCCGGCGCTTCGGGGCGACCGACCTGCTGGACCCGGCGAGCGACGACGTCGTGGCGGCCTGCTTCGACCTCACCGGGGGCATCGGGGTCGACGTGGCGTTCGAGGCCGCGGGCCGGTCGGCGCTGCTCGGTCCGGCGATCGACGCCACCCGCTTCGGCGGCACGACGGTGCTGGTGGGCGTGCCGCCGGTATCGGACGCGCTGACCTACGCCTCAGCGGCCATCTTCGGGGCGACGGAGAAGAAGCTGCTCGGCTGCCTGCTCGGCGGCGCCAACTCGCGGCGTGACATCCCGATGCTGGTCGACCTGTGGCGCCAGGGCCGACTGGATCTGGCATCGATGATCACGGCGCGCCGCCCGCTCGATCAGATCAACGAGGCCCTCGACGATCTGGCTGCCGGCGTCGGCGTGCGCACCGTCATCGACCTCTGACGAAGCGTTCTGGTAGTGCAACCGGTGGCCTTGCCTACCGGGTGCACTACCAGAACGAGGGGGTGG
>CAZYKR010000006.1:0-29000 GCA_964648005.1 uncultured Iamiaceae bacterium | reverse complement strand
CCGCCCCCAACACCCCCGGGGGGGGGGGGGGGGGGGGCGGGTGTCCTTGCGGCGGCGGAGGGGCGCGGGTGGAATGGGGCGCGTGTTGAGCGGATCCCGTCTTCGTCGGCGCGCCGGCGCGGCCCTCTTCGGTGCTGCGCTGGCGATTGCCTTCTTGCCCGCTGCCGCGATCGCGCCGTCGGCATCGCTCGCGGCGCCGGCGGTCCCAGCGGCCGCGCAGGCGCCGGCCGTCGAGCAGCCGGGCGACGTGGTCGAGCTGTTGCCGCTGCAGACGGCCGACCGGCGCATCGTCGACGCGGCCGGTCGCGACGTGCTGCTGCGTGGGGCCAACGTGAACTCGCTGGGCGAGTACTGGCAGGGCGTCCCGACGATCGAACCGACCATCCCGCTGAGCGATGCGGACTGGGACTTGATGGCGGCGCGGGGCTTCTCGGTGGTGCGCCTGTTGATCACCTGGTCGCGGGTCGAACCGACCCGAGACGTGATCGACCAGGCGTACCTCGATCAGGTCGACGCCGCGGTCACGGCCGCCGCCGAGCACGGCATCTACACCGTCATCGACATGCACCAGGACGCCTACTCGGCCTTCATCTTCACCACCGACCCCGCGACGTGTCCGCCGGGGACGACCCCGGCCAAGGGCTGGGACGGCGCGCCGGCGTGGGCCGTGCGCACCGATGGCCTCTCGACGTGCCTGACGGGCGGCGATCGCAACAGCTCGCCGGCCGTGAACCGGGCCTGGAACAACTTCTACGACAACGTCGACGGGCTGCGCGACGAGTTCGCCGAGCTGTGGGGTGCCGTGGCGGCGCGCTTCGCCGGGCGCCCCGAGGTGGCGGGCTACGACCTGCTCAACGAACCCGAGAACCCGCGTCCCGCCGCCGAGCTGCAACCGCTGTACGACGTCTTGCTGGTCGACACCATCGGCGCCATCCGCGCCGCCGAGGCGGGGGCCCCGTTCGACCACATCGTGTTCGTCGAGCCGGCGCTACCCGCGGGGGACATCTCGCGCGGCCTCGTCATCCCGAACCCGGCCGCCCTCGGCGGCGACGTCGCCAACGTGTCGGGGTCGGTGCACAACTACGCCGAGTCGATCGGCGTCGCCGGGCTCAGCATCACGATCGAGGGGATGAACGACCTGATCGACCAGCTGACGGCCTCGCTCGGCGTCGGCAACTGGGGTGGCGAGTACGGCTTCTGGGACACCGAGCCCGAGACCCTGGCCAAGGCCCGCCGGTATGCCGCCGACGAGGACCGCCTGGCCTGGGGCGGCGCGTGGTGGCAGTGGCGCCAGTCGTGCGGTGACCCGCATGCCGTGGCGTGGTCGGGCGGTTCCGTGGTGGCGCCGTCGGGCACGTCGACGCACCTCAACCTGCTGGGCTGCCCGGGCAACGACGACCTGGGTCCCAACGACGCCTTTCTGGACATCCTGGGCCGCGGCTACCCGCGGGCCACCCCCGGACGCATCGACGAGCTGCGCAGCGACCTCGACACCGGCTGGCTCAAGGTCAAGGCGACCGTTGCGGCAGCCGGTGGTGAGCTGGTGGTCTGGACGCCGACGGCGAACGACCCGGCGCACGTCGTGCACACCTTCGGGCTCACCGACGTGACCGAGCACCCCGTCGACGGCGGCCGCATCGTCGTGGCGCGGGTGACCTCGCCGGGCACGTACGTCCTGTGGGTCGGGACGCCGGACGAGGACCCGTCGTCGACGAGCACGTCGTCCGCGCCGGCCGGTGCCGTGGTGACGCCGCTCTTCACGGGCTGAGCCGCTCAGGTCGTCGGCGGGCCGGGCATCGGGGGATCCGCCGGGACGTCCGGCAGCTCGAAGCCGACCGTGGCGCCGCCGCCGGGCGTCTCGGCCACGAAGGTCCGACCCCCGTGAGCCCGCACGATCTGGTCGACGATGGCGAGACCGAGCCCCGAACCGGGGGCGCTGCGCGCCTGCTCGGATCGCCAGAAGCGCTCGAACACGTGGTCCTGGTCGGCGGCGGCGATGCCGGGCCCGTGGTCGACGACCGCAACCCGGGTGCCGGTGACCTCGACGGTGATGGCGGTGTCGGGGGGCGAGAACTTGGTGGCGTTGCCGACGAGGTTGGTCACGGCCCGGGTGAGCTGCGCCGGCCGGGCCTGCACCGTGGCGGGCTGCCGTGTGGTGACGGTGATCGTCCGATCGGCGCGGCGCTCGGCACGCGCCGCGACCTCGCGGACGACGTCGTCGAGCGCCACCGGGCGCAGGGGTTCGTCGGTCGGTCCGGCGTCCCGGGCCAGCTCGACCAGCTCGCGCACGAGGTCGGTCAGCTCGTCGACCTCCGCGGTCACGTCGTCGAGCAGGCGTCGCCGGTCGTCCGGGTCGAGCCGGTCCGCGCTGCGCAGCACCTCGGCGTTGGTGCGCAGGCTGGTCAGCGGTGTGCGCAGCTCGTGCGACGCGTCCTGCACCAGCCGTTGCTGCTGGGCGCGCGACTGCGCCAACGCGTCGAGCATCTGGTTGAACGCCACTGCCAGCCTGGCCACCTCGTCGTCGCCGCGGACGGGGATGGGGTCGGCCAGCTCGCTGGTGGTCGCCATGTGCTCGGCAGCGCCCGTGAGCTGGCGCACCGGCCGGACCGTGCGGCCGGCGACGAACCACCCGATCGCCGCGGCGGCGGCCGTGCCGAGCACGCCGAGCAGGAGCAGGCGCGCCCGCAACCCCCGCAAGACGGCGTCGTCGCTCGAGCGGTCGATGCCCACCTGCGCCGCCCCCAGCTCTCCGGCGGACTGAGTCAGCACCAGGTAGGGCACGCCGTCGACGGCGACCTCGTCCACGGCGCGTTCGGCGTCGCCACGGGCGACGGCGCGGGCGCGCTCGGAGACGGGGAGCCGCACCCCGATGGGCACGCTGGCGATGTCGCCGTCGGGGGCGATGACCTGCACCGCCACGTCGAGCCGCTCGCCCGGGAGGAGGAAGCCCCCCGACGGCTCGCGCCGGCGCTCGAATCGCTCCTCGCGCCGCTCGAGCTCGCGGGTCACGGCCTCGGCGCGCGTCTCGAGGAGCTCATCGGCCTGCTGCCGCAGCTCGTTGCGCGTCAGGACGTACCCGGCGGTGCTCGCCAGCGCCACGGTCAGGGCCACGGTGGCGCCGAGGATCAGGGCAAGGCGGGCGCGCAGGCTCACGTACCGGCCCGCAACACGTAACCGACGCCGCGCACGGTGTGGATGAGGCGCGGCTCGCCGGCCTCCTCGGTCTTGCGGCGCAGGTAGCCGACGTACACCTCCAGCGATTTGGAGGTGGTGCCGAAGTCGTAGCCCCAGATGCGCTCGTAGATCAGCTCCCGGCTCAACACGATGCCGTCGTTGTGCATGAGCAGCTCGAGGAGGTCGAACTCGGTCTTGGTGAGCTCGAGGAGCCGCTCGCCGCGGTGGACCTCGCGCCGGCGCGCATCGAGCCGCAGGTCGTCGACCATCAGCTCCGCCGCGTCTTCGTCGGGGGCGTTGCGGCGCAGCAAGGCGCGCGTGCGCGCCAGGAGCTCCTCGAGCGCGAAGGGCTTGGGCAGGTAGTCGTCGGCGCCGGCGTCCAGGCCGGCGACGCGATCGGACACCGCGTCGCGCGCCGTGAGGATGAGGATGGGGGTGCGGTCGCCGCGGTCGCGCAGCCGCCGGCAGGCGGTGATGCCGTCGACGTTGGGCATCATCACGTCCAGCACGATCAGGTCCGGCGGTGTGGCCTCGATCACGTCGAACAAGGCCAGGCCATCCGAGGCCATCACCACGCGGTAGCCCTCGAGGCGCAGGGCCCGATCGAGGCTCTCACGCACGGCGCGGTCGTCGTCGACCACGAGCACGGTTGCGACGTCGCCGTTGCCAGTCCCGCTCATGCCGCCAGGATGGCACCTCAGCGTGAGACCCGGGTAAGAACGCTGCGACTACGGTCGGACGCCGTGCGCGCCTCCCTCGAACCGTCCCGCGACCCCGCTGACTACGGCTTCGCCCACACGATCCGGGCCCGCTTCGCCGAGACCGACGCCATGGGCATCGTCCACCATGCCGCCTACCTGCCGTACCTGGAGGAGGCGCGCGTGGCGCTGCTGCGGGAGCTCGGCCGTCCCTACACCGTGCTGCGCGCCGAGGGCATCGACTTCACGGTGCTCGAGGTGGCGATCCGTTACCGGCGGCCCGTGCGGTTCGACGACGAGGTCGTGGTGCACGTGGCGGTCGGCGCCGTGACACGCACGACGTTCCAGATCGCCTACCTGCTCACCGTGGACGATGCACCGGCGGCAACGGCGGTGACGGTGCACGGGTGCGTCAACCCCGAGGGCCGCCCGGTGCGGATGCCGGCGTGGATCGCCGCCGAGGTCACGTGAACGGTACGGGCGACGACGACGGTCGAGGGCGGACGTGAGCCTCGTCCCGTTGCCGACGCAACCCGCCGGGGTGCCGTGGCCGACCGACGCCTGGCCCACCGGATCGGGGCTGCCTCCCGAGGCCGCCGCCCTGGTCGACGACATGCTGGGCGACGTGGTGACCTACGGCCAGACCTATGCCGTGGTCGTGGTCCAGGGTGGCCGGCTGCTGGCGGAGCGCACGGCCGGCGCCCTCGAGCACTTCGATCGGCCGCCGACTCCGGTCACCCCCGACACCCCGTTGCTGTCGTGGTCGATGGCCAAGTCGATCCTGCACGCCGCGGTCGGGATCCTGGTCGGCCGGCGGCTCCTCGATCCGATCGCCCCGGCCGCGGTGCCGGCCTGGCGTGACGACGAACGCGCCGGCATCACGCTGGGCCACCTGCTCACGATGCGCGACGGCCTCGACTTCGTCGAGGACTACGACGACGCCGGACGGTCGGACGTCATCGAGATGCTCTTCGGCGCGGGCCGCGACGACGTGGCGGCCTTCGCCGCGGCGCGCCCGGCTCGCCACGAGCCCGGGGTCGTCTTCAACTACTCGAGTGGCACGACCAACATCGTGGCGCGCCTCGCCGGCGACGTGGTGGGTGACGGCGGGCAGGGCGACGGGGGCGCGTCGGCGTTCGGCGCATTCCTGCGCGACGAGCTGTTCGCGCCGATCGGGATGCGATCGGCGCGGCCGGGCTTCGATGCCGCGGGCACGTTCGTCGGGTCGAGCTACGTGCACGCCACGGCGCGCGACTTCGCCCGGTTCGGGTTGCTGGCGTTGCGCGGCGGGCGGTGGGACGACCGCCAGCTGCTGCCGGAGGGGTGGATCGACCACGGCCGGACGCCTCGCTCGATCGACCCGGACGACGGCCGGCGCTACGGCGCGCACTGGTGGGTCACCGGGGCGGACCACGGTGGCTTCTGGGCCAACGGGTTCGACGGCCAGTCGATCCTGTGCGTGCCGGCGGCGGACCTGGTCGTGGTACGCCTGGGCCGATCGCCGCAGACGTGTGCGGACGCGCTGATGCACTGGCGTGGGGCCATGGCCGAGGCCGTGCTCGCCGCGGGCTGAGGCGCGCCGGTGGCCGGCACGTCCCTGACGCCGGTGTCAGTTTTCGGAGATCTCGGCCCTCGCCGGCCGCTACCCTGACCGGCGCGCGGCAGGAGGGGCCGCCGCGCCGGAAGAGGGGGAACGATGGCGCTGCCGCTCGAGGGCATCACGGTGCTGGAAGTCGACAATTGGGGCTTCTCGCCGTCGGCGGGGACGGTGCTCGCCGACTGGGGTGCCGACGTGATCAAGGTGGAACCACCGGGCAAGGGCGACCCGATCCGGGGCATCTTCGGCGCCGTGTCGTTCGGCGAGGGCTCGATGGTCAACTTCATGCACGAGCAGTGGAACCGCAACAAGCGGTCGATGGCCATCGACCTGACCTCGGCCGACGGGCGGGCGCTGCTCGACGAGCTGATCGGGCGGGCGGACGTGTTCTTGACGAACTACCTGCCGCCGCTGCGCCGCAAGCTGCGCATCACCGCCGAGGAGGTGCGGTCGGCCAACCCGACCATCGTCTACGCCTTGGCGACCGGGCAGGGTTCGAAGGGTCCCGACGCCGAGCGTCCGAGCTTCGACTACATCTCGGCGTGGGCGCGCGCCGGGGTCGGCGAGCGTCTCACGCTCGAGGGCGGCCCGCTGGCGGCACAGCGCCCCGGCTTCGTCGACACGACGGCGGGCAACTTCCTGGCCGGCTCGATCGCCGCCGCGCTGCTGCGGCGGGAACGCTTCGGCGAGGCGGTGGATGTCGAGTTGTCATTGCTCGCCGCTGGTGCGTGGATGCTCGGGCCCGACGTGGCGAACTACCTCACGAACGGCTTCGAGCTGCCGCGCGGTGGGATGGACGGCGCCGGCGCCGGCCCCATGATGACGTGGTACGCCTGCGGCGACGACAAGCGTCTGGTGTTCTGCATGATGAACCCCGAGGCGTACCTGGACCAGGTCCTCGACGCCCTCGACCGCCGGGACCTGCTCGACGACGAGCGCTTCGCCACTGCCGAGGCCCGGGCCGCCAACGCCATGGCGCTGCGCGACGCGCTCGCCGCCACCATCGCCGAGCGACCCCGGCACGAGTGGGCCGATCGCCTCGACGCGCACGAGGTCATCTGGGCGCCCGTGCAGTCGCCGTCCGAGCTGGTCGAGGATCGCCAGGTCGTGGCCAACGGGTACGTGTTGGCCTTCGACCGGGGGGAGCAGGGGACGACCCGGGTGGTGTCGAGCCCGGCGCAGTTCGATGGCGAACCGATCGCCGCCCGCAACCCGGCGCCCGACCTCGGGCAGGACACCGACGACGTCCTGCGGTCGCTCGGTTGGGACGACGAGCGCATCGCCGCCGCCCGCGGGGCCGGTGTCGTGGGCTGAGGCCGTCGTGCGACCTTCTTACCGGATTCTTGGTTTTCCCTCGCCCGGCCCTTACCGGTCGACCCCATCATGGGGCACACATCGGATGCGGACCCCCGTGCCCAAAGGAGCGAACCCATGAAGAAGGCCGTCGCCATCGGAGCGATCTCGGCATCCCTGCTCGGCGGTGCCGCCGTCGGGGCCATGCTCGGCACCCCGGCGCTGGTCGGCGCCCAGGACGCCCCCACGACCGAGGCCCCGGCGCCCGAGGCGTCGGCGCCGGATCAGGCGGGCGGCTGGGTGCGTCAGGCGCTCGACGAGCTCGTGGCCGACGGCACCCTGACCACGGAACAGGCCGACGCCGTCGCCAACAAGCTCGCCGAGTCCCGGCCCGAGCGCGGTCCGGGTGGTCCGGGTCACGGCCGTCACGGCAAGGGCCCCGGCCTCGAGGCAGCGGCGACCGCACTCGGCATCGAGCCGAGCGAGCTCATGACGCAGCTGCGTGACGGCAAGACGATCGCGCAGGTCGCCGCCGACAAGGGCGTCGACGTGCAGACCGTGATCGACGCCATGGTCGCCGACCTGAGCACCCACCTCGACGAGGAGGTCGCCGAGGGCGACCTCACCCAGGAGGAGGCCGACGCCCGCAAGGCCGAGGCCACGGAGCGGATCACCGAGATGGTCAACAACGGCATGCCTGCCGGCGGACCGATGGGTCGCGGCGGCAAGGGCCACCACGATGACGATGCGACCGACGAGGGCGCCGTCGAGGCACCGACCACCGAGGACACGCAGGGCGCCTGAGCCGACGCCCGTCGCACACCACCCCACCACCACCCACCCGTACCGGCCCTGCCGCCCGCTCCACCCGGGCGCCGGGGCCGGTGCGCGTCCGCGCTGCGTCGAGACGCCTCTGCGGATGGTGGTTGGGGTTCAGCGGGTGGCGTTGGTCCAGCGGCTGCCGTCCCAGTAGCGCTCGCTCGCCCCGCCGTGGGGGTCGGCGTACCACCCCGCCGGCGGGTCGGGGCGCCGGTCGGTGAGCTCGGGCGGCGGCGCTGCCGAGACGGGTTCGGCGGCGGGCGGTGGCGGTGTCGGGTCGGCTCCAGGTGCGGGCGGTGCCGACGAGGTGGGAGCGAACGGATCGGGCGGCGCCGGCGGTGGCGCGGGCGGCCGCACGATCGGCGTCGACAGGAGCCCACCACCGACCGCGGCGGCGCCGGCGCCCCCGCCGGGAGCACCGGCAGCGGGGGACGGGTGATCGGCCCCGGCTCGCTCGGGTCCACCGCTCGGCGCCGACCACCAGCTGGCCCCTTCGGGCGTGCGACCGGGTCCCACGCGGCCGTCGACGCGCTGCCAGAAGGCGTCGACCGCCTGACCGTAGGCCATGGCGTCGAGCTGACCGTTGCGGTGTCGCTCGGTCGTGCGCACCATGTCGATCGCCGCGGTGGCAGCCGGTCGCCCGAGCGGGATGGCGTGCTGGCACGTGGTGCACACCAGTGCGTCGGTGGTGCGCACCGGGAACACCGGGACGAAGAAGAGGCTGAACCAGCTGCGTTGCGTGATCAGGTCGTACCAGGTGACGTTGCCGCAGTTGCCGCACTGCAGCGGTGCCACCGCACCGCGATCCTTGGGCGCTCGCGGCCCGTAGCCGAAGATCAGCATGCGCTCCAGGCTACTGAGGCGCCGTTGTCGCCCGGCGTGGCGGCGCTGTCGGGGCGCCGATCCGGTGGCAGGATGCAGCCATGACCGACGCCCGCGCCCACACCCTCGCCGCCGTGCTCGCCAAAGGCCACCTGCGCCTCGACGAACCGGTGCAGCTGCGCTCCGGCGCCTTCAGCCGCGACTTCCTCGACGCCAAGCGGGCGCTCGCCTCCGGCGATGACCTGCGCGTGGCGTGCGAGGCCATCGTGGCCCTGCTCGAAGAGGCCGGTGTGGCCTACGACGCCGTCGGAGGACTGACGATGGGCGCCGACCAGTTCGCGCATGGCATCGCCGTCGTGACCGGCTGCGACTGGTTCGTCGTGCGCAAGGAAGCCAAGGGCCGCGGCACCAACCAGCTGGTCGAAGGGGCCGTGCTGGATGCGGACACCCGGGTCGTGCTGCTCGAGGACGTCGTGACGACCGGGGGTTCGATGCACCAGGCCTACCAGCGGGTCGTCGACCTCGGGGCCGTAGTCGTCGCTGCCGTCACGCTCGTCGACCGTGGCGACGACGCCGCCGGCTTCTTCGCCGAGCGGTCCGTGCCGTACCTGCCGCTGCTGACCTATCGCGACCTCGGCATCGACCCGGTGGTGGCGCCGGCCTGACACGGCGGGGCGGTGCAGACGCGCACGGGCCCGCCCCGGAGGGCGGGCCCGCTGCGACGATCGTGAGGTCCGGCTCAGCCGGGGTCGATCACTCGGCGGCCTCGGGAGCGTTCTCGAGGGCCTCCTTGAGGTTGGCGATGGCCTTCTCCGGCATCTCCTTGCGGATGACGTCGGTGGGGTTGTAGTCGGCGAAGGCCTTGGCCATCTGGTCGACGTCGCCCGAAGCCCCCAGCAGCAGGAGGGCCGAGGTGCCCTTGTCGAGCGAGCTGCGGATCTCGTCGAGCATCTCCTTGTCGAGGCCGGTCTCCTTCGACAGCTTCTCGACCAGGGCGCCGGTGCCCATGCCGATGCCCCACAGCGCCAGGAACATGGTCGGCGGCCACAGCAGACCGATCAGCATGCCGAGCAGGCCGCCCCACAGGGCGCCGCCGGTGACGGACCCGTGGGTCGTGTGGGTCGAGACGCGGCCGGACTTGTGGCGCTCCACGATGGCGACATCGTCGATCCAGGCGTACTTCAGCTCGGTGAGCGCCCGGACGGCGTTCATGGCCGACTGCGCACCATAGGTGTCGTCGAACTTCAACAGGATCAGGTCAGACACGTCGCATCCTCCAGTGCAGCGGTCCCCCTGGACCGCCCGACGGCGGGCGAGTCTACCCACCATCGGGCGGCCCCGGCTCGGCGGACTGCGGCCCCGTCGGCGAACCACGTATTGTCGGGAGGCGGCGACGAACGACAGGGGGTCGACGGTGAGCGAGTCGGCAGCCGGAGGTCCCTCCGGCAACAAGTCCATGCTGGGACGGCTCAAGCGAGGGGCGCCCCCACCGCCCGCGGACGCGGGCGCTGCTCCTCAGGTCGAGCGCGACCCGGTGACGGGGTTGCCGTCGCGCTCGATGCTGTCGCCGTGGACCCAGATGGCCATCAAACGCAGCCATGCCGCGTCCGCTCGAGCCGTCGTGGCGTTCGTGGGCGTCGGCCTGCTGCGCGACATCAACGACGCCTACGGCGCCGACGCCGGTGACCGTCTCCTGCGCACGATCGCGGAACGCCTGGGCACGATCGACATGCCCGGTACGAAGGTGCTGCGCTACGAGGGTGCCGAGTTCGCGCTGGTGTTCGAGGGCGTCAACCACGTCAACGCGCTGGAGGCCATCGCCACCTTCCTCGTCGAGTTCCTCGAGAAGCCGGTGCAGCTGGGCTCCGATGAGGTCGTGGTGCGGCCGATCATCGGCGCCGCCATCAGCGCCGACAACTACGACAACACCGACGACCTGATCCGCGACGCCCACCGGGCGTTGGCGACCGCACGCGACGCCGGGTCGCCGTGGGAGATCCACGACGAGTCCAAGCGCGGCAGGTACGAGACGCGCGTCGACGAGTCCCGCCTCTCGAGCGCGCTCGACGACGGCGAGTTCGTGCTCGTCTACCAACCGATCGTGTTGAGCGACACCCGCGAGACCGTCGGGTTCGAGGCATTCGTGCGGTGGAAGGCACCGGGCGCCACCAACATGGGTCTGCTGCTGCCGCACGACTTCATGCCCATGATGGAGAAGACGGGCATGAGCGTCCGGCTGGGCGAATTCGTGATCGACGAGGCGTGCCGGCAGCTGGCCGAGTGGGCCCAGTACCGGCCAGGTGGCCGACCGCTGTTCATGGCGTGCAACGTGGGCGGCCGCCAGCTGGCGTCCGACGGCTTCTCGGGTGTGGTCACCGAGTCGCTGGCGCGCCACGGCATCGAGCCCGGTCAGCTGTGCCTGGACATCACCGAGAGCTCGCTGCGCTTCACCGGGGCCTCGGCATGGCCCGTGCTGCGCGAGCTGCACAACACCGGTGTGAAGCTGGGGCTCGACGACTTCGGCACCGGCATGTCCTCGCTGCAGTACCTGCTCGACTTCTCGCTGCACTACATCCGTGTGGCGTCGAGCTTCGTCACCCACGTCGGCTCGGACGGTCCGCTGGCGGCGCCGGCGGCGTCGATCGTGCGGCACATGGCGGCGATGGCGGCCGAGCTGGGCATCGTGTCGATCGCCGAGGGCGTCGAGTCCGAGGAGCAGTTGGGCGAGCTCGCCGGCCTCGGGGTGCTGCTGGCGCAGGGCTACCTGTTCGGCCGCCCGGAGATGGCCCGGACCGTGGAGCGCACGCTCGATCCCGACGCCGTCGACGACACGTGGGATCCGTCGCAGGTGCTCGACGGCGACCAACACCCCTGAGCACGAGCCGCTTGTGCCGGTGCGCGTCGGCGGGAACCCCATCGGGAACCACGGAGCAGCGGCGTCGACGTCGGTAGGCTCCTGCACGGTGCCGGCGCTGGCCGGTCCGGCGGGGGAGGCCGAGCGTGGGATTTCGGATCCGGATCGATGAGCCCGGGGACCATCCCCGTGTCGTCGACGTGTTCGAACCGACCGAGATCGGCCGTCAGGTCGACGGCATCCGTCTCTTCGACCCGACGGTGTCCCGACGCCACGTCCGCCTGGAGCCGCATCCCGAAGGCCTGCTGATCGCCGATCTCGGCAGCTCCTACGGGACATTCGTCCACGGCTACCGCTTGGCGGGGCCGGTGCTGCTGGGGCCGGGCGATGTCGTCTATCTGGGCAACTCGCAGCTGAGCGTGCTGAGCGCATTGGCGGCGCCGGCTCACGGCCCGGCTCCCGCGCCGGTGCACGAGGCTTCGCCACCGGCCCCCACGCCGCCGCCGCCGTCGATGGCGAGCGCGGTCGGCGCCGGCGTCGGCACCGACGACGGGTTCGACCTGACGGTGGCCAGCGCGCCGACGCCGCTGCCGCCGACCGACTCGGGTCTGACGCCACCGCCCCCTGTTGCCCCAGCACCGGTCGTGGCGCCCGTCGCGGGCATGCCGGCGTCGCCTCCGGTCGCCGACCTGGGGGCGGTGCCGACCGCCGCCGCCATGCAGCTCCCGGGCGACGAGGCGCCGCAGGGATCACCGTGGGCACGCCGGTCGGGCGCCCTCGCCGTCCTGATGAACCTGGCCACGTTGCTGGCGCTGGCGTTGCCGGTCGGCATCGTGCGGGTGCTCGCCGAGGTGCTCGACGCCGACCTGACCACCGACGAGCTGATCAGTCGGGTGGTGCTGCTGGGAGCGGCGCTGCTGTTGTCGACCTGCGGCGTGCTGGGCGTCACGTCGTTGCGGGCATCGGTCGAGCGCGGTCCGGCCGACGCCGGGGTACCGGCCGAGGTGCGCGCCCGCCGCGACCGTCAGCTGATCGCCACCGGGGTGCTCCCGGCGTGGGCAGCCGTGACGGCGCTCGTGGCGTTGGTCGCCGACCCGCTCGTCGGCGTGCTCGTCGCCGTCGCCGCCGGCAACGTGGTGCTGATCTGGGTGTGGGCGGCGCGCCGCGCCGACGTGCGTCCACCGGTCTCCGAACCCGGGGCGCCGGCCCGCCCGCCAGTGCGGCAGGTGGCCGTGGCAGCGTTGGCGCTCGTCGGCCTCCTGCTGATCGTGGTCATCGGGTTGGCGCTGGCGCGCCAGCTCCACGGGACCGTCTCGATCGCGGCGGCCGTCATCGAGCTGCTCGCCATGGTCCAGGTGTCGGTCCCGCTGCTCGGCCTGCTGCGTCCGTGAGCGCCCGCCGTCGGGCCGGGCGCCAGCGCAGCTCCGGTCGTCACGTGCCGTCTCGACCTGTGTCGGGTTAGCGTGGAGACCGGCTGTGCGTCTGTCTCGAGGCGCACCGAGGCGACCGACGGTCGAGCCGAGCCGAGGTCGATCCAAGGGGGATCCATGACCGACACCGCCAGCACGCCGCTGCCCGTGCACGCCGACGGCCCCGAGGGTCCGTACCGAGAGATCGTCGATGGGCTGCGCGCCGAGTTCCGCGCCGGGCGCACCCGCTCTATGGCCTGGCGGCGAGCCCAGCTCGAAGGCCTGCTCGCCATGCTCAACGACCACGAGGACGACTTCGTGCGCGCCCTGCAGGAGGATCTGGGCCGGCCGGTGCTCGAGGCCTTCACCGCCGACGTCGGTGCGTCGAAGCAGGAGATCGCCCACACGCTCAAGCACATGGAGCGCTGGGCCAAGCCCCGCCGGGCCGGTGTCCCCCTGACGGGCCTGCCCGGCCGTGCTCGGGTCGTGCCCGAGCCCTTGGGCGTGGCGCTGGTGATCGCCCCGTGGAACTACCCGATCCAACTCCTGCTGCTGCCGATGGCGGCGGCCCTGGCCGCGGGCAACTGCGTCGTGGCCAAGCCGTCGGAGGTGTCGCCGGCGTGCTCCGCGGTGCTCGCCCGCCTGATTCCCCGGTACCTCGACGACAAGGCCGTCGTCGTCATCGAGGGGGGTGTCCCCGAGACGACGGCCATCCTCGAGCAGCGCTTCGACCACATCTTCTACACCGGGTCCACCGACGTCGGTCGCGTCGTGATGCGCGCCGCCGCCGAGCACCTCACGCCGGTCACGCTCGAGCTCGGCGGCAAGAGCCCGACCATCGTGGCCGCCGACGCCGATCTCGACGTCGCCGCGCATCGCATCGTGTGGGGCAAGACCCTCAACGCCGGCCAGACCTGCGTCGCCAACGACTACCTCCTCGTCGAGGCGTCGGTGCGCGACGCCCTCGTCGACAAGATGACGGCGGTGATCGGCGAGTACTTCGGTGCGGACCCGCAACGCAGCGACAGCTTCGGACGCATCGTCAACGAACGGCACCTCGCCCGGCTGACCGGTCTGCTCGATGGTCATGGCGGCACGATCGTCACCGGCGGCACCGCCGACGTCGAGGACCGCTACCTCGCCCCGACGATCGTCGTCGATCCCGACGTCGACAGCCCCCTGATGACGCAGGAGATCTTCGGTCCCGTCCTGCCGGTCATCGCGGTCGAGAGCGTCGATGACGCCATCGACTTCGTCAACGACCGTCCCAAGCCGCTGGCGCTGTACGTCTACAGCCGGTCGAAGGAGACGATCGAGCGTGTGCTCGGGCAGACCAGCTCGGGCGGTGCGTGCGTCAACCACGGCATCGTGCATCTGATCGTGCCGGACCTCCCCTTCGGCGGTGTCGGTCCGTCGGGCATGGGCGCCTACCACGGTCAGACGGGCTTCGACACGTTCAGCCACCTGAAGTCGGTGCTCGAGAAGCCGACGAAGCCCGATCCGCCGCTGCTGTACGCCCCCTACTCCTCGTGGAAGGAGAAGCTGATCCGCAAGGTGCTGTGAAGCACCTGGTTGTTAGGTGCTGTGAAGCACCTGGTTGGACGGATCAGTCGTCGGCGTGGCCTGACGCGGCCTGCACGGCGCGCAGCAACCAGTCGCGCGGCGGCGCGGCGTAGGGAGCGAACGTCTCCAGTCGGCCTTGGTCGACGTCGACGAGCACGGCCTGGTTGGGGTTGAGCGTCGCCGTGGTCTCGGTGTCGGCGAACACCACGCCGTCCTCGGCCGACGTCGGACCGGCGATGCGCCGGGCGAACCCGTCGAGCAGGCGAGGCGGGAGGCGCCGCTCGAGGCGTTCGAGCGAATCGCACCACGCCAGGGTGTGGACGCCGACCTCGGGCCCGTGGCGCACGATCACCTCGAGTTGCTCGTACAGGTGCGCTGCCTCGGCTTCGGGGGCGCCGCCGGCGTCGAGCGTCAGCTCGCGTGCTCGACCGAGACCGTTGAGCACCAGGAGCACGGTCTTGGCCCGGGCGTCGTCGGCGTCGGTGCGGTCGCGCACGATCCGAGCGATGACGTCGAGGACTTGGGCCATGCTCCGGCGTCGGGCGGGTTGGATCGTCCACGGGCCGGCGCCGAGCACGTGCATCGACTCGGTGAAGCCGTCTTCCATCGGCATGAAGTCCAGGGCCATCGTCGCCAGGTGGCCGCCCTGGGCGAAGACGGCGCTGGTCACCGCTGCCAGCAGCAGGCCTTGGCCCTGCGCCGCGTCGGGGGTGAGTGCCAGGACGTTCTCGCCGTCGCGCCGGCGCAGGTCGAGCTCCACAGGTGGCCCGAGCTGGATCGGGTCGCCGAGCAGCAGGCTGGTCGTGCGGCCGTCGGTGGCGGCGCGTCGCACGAAGGTGGCGAGGTCGGCCTGCTCGAACCGCGCCGGCTTGCGGCCGGACACGACGCGCGGGCGGCGGCCGATGCCGCGCTCGTCGGCCAGCCGGCGCACCTCGCGCAGGCACAGCTCGAGGTCGAGCGGCTCCACCAGCACGGTGCGCAGGCTCCGATGCGAGGCGACGTCGCCCGGAGCCGCCAGCAGCGAGGCATCGCCCGGGAGCGCGGCAGCGGTCACCTCGTCGGCGAGCTCGTCGCCGGCGAGCCGGCGGGCGGCCTCGTCGTCCATGCGCAGCAGGAGGCGGGGCTCGAGCAGGTCCACCACGCCGAGATCCATGGCGGCGGGGTCGGCGGTGGAGGTGGCGAGCACCAGCTGGATGCCGACCGGTGCACCGAGTCGTGCCAGCCGATCGAGCAGCGGCGCTGGGTCCGCCGTGCCGGGCCGCCGTCGGGCGAGCGCGCCGAACTGGTCGATGAGGCAGACGATGCGGGGCAGGCGCTCGCCGGTCTCGTCACGGTATGCCCCCAACCCGGCGCGTTCACCGACCGTGCCGCGCAGCAGCTCGTAGCGACGTTCGAGCTCGTCGACCAGGTCGGCCAACACCGAGACCACCAAAGCCGGATCGGCCTCGTCTGCCACGATCGACGCGTGGGGTAGCGCGTGCTCGGCAAACCGTCCCAGCTCGGGCGTGGTGCCCATGCCCAGCAGTCGCAGCTCGAGCTCGTCGGGTCCGTAGATCAACCCCAGCCCGAGCACCAGCGCCGTCAGCGCGTTGCCGATACCGCTGCCCGGCCGGCCGATGACGAGCAACCCGCCGCGCGAGGCGTCGAGCCGCACGGCGGTGGCATCGGCGCCGGTGCGACCGATCGGCACCAGCAGCCCGTGGGCCGAGCTCGCCTGCCACCACGTCGACGACTGCTCCGGGTCGACCGGACGATCGAGCGTGGCGCCACCGATGCCACCGCCGCGTCCGAACACGGCGAAGAGCCGGTCGATGGCCACGGACCGTTCGCGGCGGGCCGTCGCGCCGCCGCCGATGGTGGCGACGAGCCGGTCGAGCAACATCGGATCGACCGGTCCGATCTCGACGGTCGGGCCGATGTCGATGCCGGTGTCGACCTCGTCGGCGACGGGGCCGCCGGTCAGGTCGAGCGCGTCGGCGTGACCGGCGGCGGGGGGCTCGTCGAAGCGCACCTGCCAGGTGCCGGCCTTGCGGAAGCTGACGGAGAACCCGCTCTTGTCGGCCTTGTGGGTCGTGAGGCCGTCGAGCTTCGGCGCGTTCCACGCCGTGGCGAAGGCCTGGCCGACCTGGGCCTGCTTCGTGATGATGGGGAACACCCCGCAGCGTGGGCCGTTGGCGGCGATGGCGGCCAGCACAGCGGTCGACTCCTCGGAGAGCCCCGCCGGGTGGTCGAAGACCAGCAGCAGCCGGTACGGCTCGACGACCTCGCCGGCGGCGGCGTTGGCCTCGGCCAGGGTGGCGAACCGGCCACGGAGGTAGTGCTGGACGACCCGCTCGATGTGTCGCGACGTCTCGCCGAGCAGCCGGTCGATGTCGGTCCCGGTGGTGGCGACCGACTCGCCGAGGACCACGTCGCCGTGCTCGGCGAAGCCCATCAGCGACGCCGCGGCGTCACCCAGGCCCTTCGGGTCGATGACGCTGACGCGCACCGAGCCGGGCGGCATGGCGCACAGCACCCGCAAGGTCAGCGACTGGACGGCGGCGATGGCGGCCTCACGGTGCTGCGCACCGGGGTCGAGGAACAGACCCTCGTCGGGCGGGAAGGCCCACAGCATCGGCAGCTCGGCCGGCAGGCGAGGGTCAGCCAGCCCGCCGAGCCGGACGACCGTCTGCGTGGTGTCGTCGTCGGGCGGGTGCCAGGCGTGCCATGCCGGGCTGCCCCAGGGTCGAGCCGCCGTGGGCAGGGCCTCGTCGAGGGTGACGAGGTCCCGATTGAGCACCATCAGACCGATGTCGAAGCTGGCCCGGGCCTCTTTCGTCTCGGTCTGGGTCTCCTGCGCCGCCTCGCGCAGTCGGCGTTCGGTGTAGTGCTCCGCCTCGTCGACCATCTGCTCGACGGCGGCGCCGATGGTGACGAGCAGCTCGCCGATGCGCGGGAGGCGGATGGCGCCGGTGATGCCCCGCGCCGTACGCAGCTCGTCGAGGAGCTCGGCGCGGATCTGGGCATAGTCCAGCCGGCCCTTCGGGGGCTTGGCGCGAGCCATCGCCTGCTGGAGGACGTCGAGCTTGCCCTTCTTGGTGGCGATCTTCTCGGCCTCGACCCCGAACTGGCCCAGCTCATCGAGCGCGCGCTCAGCGGCGGCCCGGTACTCCTTCTTCTCGGCCTCGATGCGGAGCCGCTGCTCCTCTTCGTCCTCGGCAAGACCGGCCTCGTCGGTGTCGAGGGTTCGCAGGAGCGCAGCGGTGCGCTCGAGCAGCTGGCTGACCGCCTCGATCGGTGGCAGCGCGGCGAGCTCGTCGTCGACGCGCTTGGGCAGGGGCGCGAGTCCGCTCCCTCCCTCACCGTCGTCGCCGGCGGCATCCCGCTCGGCCACGTCAAGCACGTGATCGATCCCCATGGCGCACCATCCTCCCTATCGGCAGGACTGGCAGGAACTGGAGCGCGCGTCGTGTTGGCTGTCGGCGGTGTTCAGCCGTGGGCACAGGCGCAGCCGGCCCCGCAACCGCCACCGCTCATCGGCGCGTTGGCCGCTGCCGGGGCGGTGTCGCCGCCGGCGCCGACACTGGCGAACACCGACAGCAGCCGGGTCGTGTCGTCGTGCCCGGCCGGGCAGGTCGCCGGAGCGTTGGCCTCGGTCATGGTCCGGCGCAGCTCGAAGGTGGCGGCGCAGGTGCGGCAGCGGTACTCGTAGCGGGGCACCCGGTCAGGCTAGCCACCGGCCGGGCCCCGGCAACCACTTGCGGGCGAGGCGACGGCCCGCGAGCCTTGGGCGCCATGTGGGGGTACGGCAACGAGGCGGCGGATTCGGTTCGGCATCGGCGGGCGGCCGACATGCAGGCGCAGATCGAGTCGGCCAGGACGCGGCGATCGAACGAGGACGTCGAGGATCGCCTCGATCGGCACGTGCTGCTGACCGAGGCGATGTGGGAGCTGCTCGCCGAACGGCTGGGTCTCACCCACGAGGATCTGGCGGCCAAGGTCCTCGAGATCGATGGGCGCAGCGGCGCGGTCAACGGCAAGCGCGAGGTGGCACCGGCACGGCGCTGCCCGTCCTGCGACGCGGCGGTCACCGTCGGTGCGCGCACGTGTCAATTCTGCGGCGAGCCGATGGACGGGCACGACCCGTTCGCGGTGTGAGCGGCGCACCGGACGCGCACGATCCCGTCGGGCGACTCCTCGACCTGCTCGACCTCGGCGCGCCCGACGGACCGGATCGCTACGTCGTCGCCAACCCCGACCGTGGGTACGGCGAGCGCGTCTACGGCGGTCAGGTGGCGGCGCAGGCGCTGCGCGCCGCGTCGTCGACCGTCGACCCGCCGCTGCTGGTGCACTCCCTGCACGCCTACTTCATCAGGCCGGGCCGTCCCGGTGTGCCGATCGTCTACGCCGTGGAGCGGACGCGCGACGGCCGGTCGTTCGCCACACGCCGGGTGCTGGCGACGCAGGAGGACGAGGCCATCTTCGAGGTGTCGACGTCCTTCCACGTGCCCGAGGACGGCGTCGACTACCAGCAACCGATGGCGACCGACGTGCCGTCGCCGGCCGAGGCGGGCAACGTCGTCAGCTTCATCCCCGACGACGCCCGGCCGTACCTGCCGATGGAGATGCTCGAGCTGGGCCCGACCGAGCCGCGTCCCGACGGCTACGTCGAGGCGACGCGCCGGGTGTGGGTGCGCCTCAAACGCTCGATCGGCGACGACCTGGCGGTGCACCGGTGCGTGCTGACGTTCCTGTCGGACATGGGGGCGCTGGTGGCGGCCCGGGCACCGGTGCCGGAGCTGGCCCTCGAACGGTTGATGGGCGCCAGCCTGGACCATGCCCTGTGGTTCCATCGACCGATGCGTGCCGACGAGTGGTTCCTCTACGAACTGCGGTCGGTCTCCAACGCCGGCGCCCGCGGCCTGGCGATGGGCACGATGCACAGCGTCGACGGCGTGCTCGGCGTGTCGATGGCCCAGGAGGCCTTGCTGCGCGTCCGTCGCACGTAGCGAGGGGCGACGGTCAGGCGGCACCTGTCGTGGAGGACGGCGCACCCGGTGCCTGCCACGGTTCGTCACGGCCCGCTTCGGATCGCGCCTCTTCCGAAGTGTGTCCCCCTCGGGCAGAAGGTCGATACGACCGCTGGGAGCCACGCATAGAGCGGGATCCAAATTCCTATATCCAGGCCGCTTGTGGTGGACCTTCTCATACTGGTCTTGCGAAGGAAGTCGGATGCCTTTAGGCGTACAAGTAGGACGGTGGGCGCGTGTCGCGGCCAGTTCTATTGCAGGAGCGGTGCTGATGGTCTGCTGCACCCCTGACGATCCTGGACAGGCGAGGTCGGCTTCTTTGTTGGAGAGTATCGACTTTGGCGAAGGGGCATCAGTCGAGGTTGTTGAGTGGAATCGACAAGGCCTCACCGCGGACGTCACTTGGCCTCAGAAGGTCGAGTTGTCATCGGTCACGCTCCCTGAGGGTTACGAGTTGAAACCACCGATCGTCGATCCGTTCGATGACTCCCGAGAGGTAGTGGACATGAGCGGACCCGCTCCAGATGGAGAGGGTGCTGGCTGCAATCTGAGCTTCGCCTTCGACCGCCAGAGCGATCCAGGACGCATCCACCTCAGCGCCGCTGAAGTAGATGTGGTCTGCGTAATGAGTCCATGACGCCAGACATCTCTCGAATCGAATGCTGGTCGCGATCCGAGGCACGTGCCCCGAGCGAGGTGGCTACCTGGCCGGCACCGGGCACGATCTGTTCTTGAGGAGGGTTGCGGGCCGAGCCGGCCCGGGCGCTCGGTCCGTCAGCGGCTGCGGCCGCGGCGGCGGTGGTGGGCGCCGTGCGAGGCGGCTGCGGCAGCGTCGGCGGCGGCGGCGGTCGTGGTCACGACGGTGTCGAGGTCGAAGACCCACTGGCCGGCCATGTCACGACGTACGCGGATCAGCGGCGCGCCGGGGATGGCCTGGTCGGAGAGCACGACGGGGGTCAGGCCCCGGGCGCGGGCGGTCTCGACGCAGCGGCTGATGAAGCCCTTGTGTCCGCCGACGGTGCCGGCCGGCGCGAAGACGATCGAGCGCGAGGTGATGTCGAGCTCGAGGCGATCGTGCTCGGACTCGGGCAGCGCCCACTTCAGCGCCGGGTCGCCGACCACGGCGACGCCGACGCCGGGCTCCTGCCGGCGGAGCTGGGCGACGGCGTCGTGCAGCTGGTCGAGCGAGCTGGTGGGCCGCCGCCACCCCGCGAGCATGTCGGCGTCGACGATGACGAAGCGGTCGGCGGGCACGGCAGGACGGTAGCGCGCCGGCGCGCGTCCGCCGGTCAGGCGCTGCCGTCGTCGGGTACTTCGTCGGGCACGCCGCCGCCCTGGCTGACCGGGGTGGTGCGGTAGCGCTCGCGGCAGGACTCGATCTCGGCCCATGCGTCGTCCCGGTCGCCGAAGTCGCCGGTCTCGGCGAACTTGCCGGGCTCGAGCAGCTTGTAGACGTCGAAGAAGTTCTTGATCTCGCGCAGGTACTGCTCGTGGATGTCCTCGAGGAACCGCACCTTCTCGAACACGGGGTCCTTGGGGTCGACGGCGATGACCTTCACGTCGTCGCCGGCATCGTCGTGCATCGCCAGCATGCCGATGGGGCGGGCGGTGACGTGGCAGCCCGGGAACGTCGGGTCCTCGAGCAGCACCAGGATGTCGAGCGGGTCGCCGTCACCGGCGAGCGTGTCGGGGATGAAGCCGTAGTCGGCCGGGTACACGGTGGCCGAGAACAGGCGCCGGTCGAGGCGGAAGATGCCGCGCTCGTGGTCGTACTCGTACTTGTTGCGGCTTCCGCGCGGGATCTCGACCATGGCTTCGACGCAGTCGATCGGGATGTCGTGGGACACGGTGCCTCCGGTGGTCGGGGGAATCGGGTGGGGTCAGAGGTGGGCGGTGACGCCCGCTTCGAGCCGGTCGCAGACGGTGCGCAGCACGGTGAGCCGGGCGGCGCGCTTGTCGTTGGCGGCGACGAGCGTCCACGGGGCCGCCAGCGACGACGTCTCGGCGAACATCTCGTCGGCGGCGAGGACGTAGTCGTCCCAACGGGAGCGATTGCGGTAGTCCTCGGTGGTGATCTTGTACTTCTTGTACGGCGTCTCCTCGCGCGCCTCGAAGCGCCGGAGCTGCTCGTCGGCGTCGATGTGCAGCCAGAACTTGGCCAGGACGGTGCCGTGGTCGACCTGCTGCTGTTCGAACGAGCGGATCTCGCTGTAGGCACGCCGCCACGCCGCCTCGGTGGCGAACCCCTCGACCCGCTCGACGAGCACCCGTCCGTACCAGGAGCGGTCGAAGATCGTCATCTTCGACGGGCGGGGGAGCCGGGTCCAGAACCGCCACAGGTAGTGGTGTGCCAACTCGTGCTCGGTCGGCGCCGCGATGGGCACGACCAGGTACGTGCCGGCGCGCAGCGGACGATGCACCCGGCGGATGACGCCTCCCTTGCCGGCGGCGTCCCACCCTTCGAACACGAGGACCGCCTTCATGCGGAGCTCGCCGCTGGCCAGGGTCCACAGGTTGCGCAGGCGACGCTGCAGGGCGTCGAGCTCGTCGCGGTAGGCGTCGTAGTCGATGGTGGCGTCCAGGTCGACGTCGGCCAGGCGTTGGGGGCCGTCAGGCATGCGTTGGGCCCGCGACCAGGCCTCGGCCGATGCGGCGGCGGCGCTCTGGAGGCCGGCCGTCTCAGTGTCGTCGCTGTCACCGTCCAGTGCGGCGCGTAGCCCGTCGCGCACCGCTTCGGCCACGGCGAGGTCGCGGTGGCGGTGTTTGGACGCGTCGATCACGAGCCACTCCCGGCCGGGTCCGGAGGTGGCGCGGAGGTAGCGGTCGACGACGGGCTCGATCTCGTCGCGCCGTTCGAGCATGAGGCGGTCGCGCTCGTCGAGGTGGGCGTCGGGGTCGGGATGGTCACCGAAGAGCTGGTCGAGGTGCTCTTCGGCGGCGTGGCCGGGCAGGTGCAGCCACAGCTTGATCATCGTGATGCCGTCCTCGGCGAGCGTGGCCTCGAACTCGACCCCTTTGGCGACGGCCGAGGCGAACCGCTCGTCGTCGAGGCGGCCGGAGAACGCGCCGCGGATCGGTGCCGGGAGCGAGGTGGCGGCGAACAGCGCCATCTCGCCCTTGCCCGGCAGGGCCTCCCAGTAGCGCCACTGCCACGGATGCTCGCGGTCGCGGGCCGATGGGAGGCCGAACGCCCGCACCGGCAGGTAGCGCGTGTCCATCCACTCGCTGAGCACGTCGACCGCCTCGACCACCGACAGCCGGTCGTCACCGGCGACGGTGATGATGACAGCGCGGGAGCTGTGGGCGACGTCGTACTGGAGGTTGATCAACTCCACGCGCAACGCGTCGACCGCGTCCGCGTAGGCGCGCTTGGAGAGCTTGCGGGGTGCGTCGGCGGTCTCGAGCACACGTGCCTCCCTGTCGAGTGGAGCCGGAGCCTACAAGGGCACTCGGCGGCGTCGCCGCCCGAGCCTCCTACCATTGGCGCTGTGCTGCACGACGACCTGACCCCGACCGTTGCCCGAACCCGCGCCGTCCCCGCCGAGCGCCGTGCCCCCGACGGCACCGCCGCCCTCGACGATGCCGACCGCACGGCTGCCGACGTGGCCTGGGAGCTCGATCCGCTGCTCGACGGCCGAGACGTCGATGCCCTCCTCGACGAGGCGGGCGCGCTCGCCGACGAGATCGAAGCGGCGCGCGGCACGGTCGCCGGGCTCGATGCCGCCGGCCTGGCGGCGCTGATGCAGCAGGTGGCGAGGTTCGAGGAGGTGCTCGGACGCGTCGGGTCCTACGCCGGGCTGCGCTTCGCCGAGGACACGCTCGACGCCGAGCGAGGGGCGCTGATGGCGAAGGTGCAAGAGCGCGCCACGACGATCGCCACCCGCCTGGTCTTCTTGGAGCTCGAGCTCGCCGAGCTCGACGACGCGGCGGCCGACGCGCTGCTGGCCGACGACCGCCTGGCCTTCTGCGCCCATCACATCGCCAACATCCGCCGGTATCGGGCACACCTGCTCTCGGAGCCCGAGGAGCGGCTGCTCACCGAGAAGTCGGTCAGTGGCGCCGGCGCCTGGGTGCGCCTGTTCAGCGAGTTGACCTCGGCCATCGAGGTCCGCCTCCCCGCCGCGCTCGCCGGCGGCGCCGCCGCCGACGACCCGGATGGCGACGACACCGTGGCGGTGGGACTCGAGCAGGGGCTGTCGTTGCTGCAGCATCCCGACCGTGACGTGCGCAGCCAGGCGGCCGCCGCCGTCACGGCAGGCCTGGCGCCCGGCCTGCGCACCCGGGCGTACTTGTTCAACACCTTGCTGCTCGACAAGTCGATCGACGACCGGTTGCGCAGCTACCCGTCGTGGATCTCGTCGCGCAACCTCGCCAACGAGGCCTCCGACGAGTCGGTGCAGGCGCTGGTCGATGCGGTCGTGCGCCGCTACGACATCCCGCAGCGCTGGTACGCCCTCAAGGCGCAGGTGCTCGGCGTGGACCGCATCGCCGACTACGACCGCATGGCGTCGGTGGCCGCCGCCGAGCAGGAGATCGGCTGGTCCGAGGCGACCCAGCTCGTGCTCGAGGCCTACGCCTCGTTCTCACCGCAGCTCGCCGACATCGCCCGTCGCTTCATCGACGAGCACTGGATCGACGCGCCGACGCGGCCCGGCAAGCGGCCTGGCGCGTTCTGCGCCTACACCGTCCCGTCGCATCACCCGTACGTCCTGTTGAACTGGACCTCCAAGCCGCGCGACGTCTCGACGCTGGCGCACGAGCTCGGTCACGGCCTGCACGCGTACCTGGCGCGCCGCCAGGGCGTGTTCCACCAGTCGACGCCGCTGACGCTGGCCGAGACGGCGTCGGTGTTCGGCGAGACGGTCACCAACGGGCTGCTGCTCGGCGAGCTCGACGACCCGGCCGAGCGGTTCGCCCTGCTGGCGACCGTGCTCGAGGACTCGATCGCCACGGTGTTCCGCCAGGTGGCGATGAACCGGTTCGAGGATGCCGTGCACACGGCCCGGCGCGACGAGGGCGAGCTGTCGGTCGAGCGCTTCGCCGAGCTGTGGACGGCGTCGCAGACCGACATGCTCGGTGACGCCGTCGAGGTGACCGAGGGCTACCGGAGCTGGTGGAGCTACATCCCGCACTTCATCGGCACGCCCGGCTACGTGTACGCCTACGCCTACGGCCAGCTCCTGGCGCTGTCGGTGTACGCCCGCTACGAGGCCGAGGGCGCGGCGTTCGTGCCGTCCTACCTCGAGCTGCTCTCGGCGGGCGGCTCGATGGCGCCGACCGACCTCGGACGGATCGTCGGCGTGGACCTCGCCGACCCGGGGTTCTGGGACGCCGGGCTCGACATCGTGGCGGCGCAGCTGACGCGCGCCGAGGCGGCGGCGCGCGAGGCTGGGCGCCTCAGCTGACCGCTCGCACGTCGCCGGCACGCGGCGTCGAGCCAACCGGGGGGATCGCGCCATGCGTCGAAGGGTTGTCGTAGGTGTGCTCGTGGCGGTGTCGCTCGCGGTGGCGAGCGGCTGCTCGTCGAGCTCGTCCGACGCCGGCTCGACGAGCACGGCGGACGCGAGCGGCTCGTCCGCCGTCTCGTCCGGGACATCTGCCGGCACGGTGGCGACGCGGCCGCTGCGCATCCTCGTCACCAACGACGACGGCGTCGGAGCAGACGGCATCGATGCCGTCGTCGAGGCGCTGGCGGCGCTGCCCGACACCGAGGTGGAGGTGGTGGCGCCGGTCGCCAACCAGAGCGGGACGGGCGCCAACCTCACCGACGGCCCGCTGACCGTCGTCGACGCCACCACGGCCAGCGGGTACCCGGCCAAGGCGGTGGACGGCTTCCCCGCCGACACCATCGTGTGGGCGATCGACCAGGGCGGCGTCGACGAGCGGCCCGACCTGGTGATCTCCGGGATCAACGCCGGCCAGAACCTCGGACCGACCGTGGACATCTCGGGCACCGTGGGCGCGGCCCGGGCCGCCGGCCAGCGCGGCATCCCCGCGCTGGCGGCGTCGCAGGGCATCGGTGAGCCGGCCGACTTCCCGACCGGCGTCGAGCTCGTCGTCGACTGGGTCACCGAGCACCGCGCCGAGCTGTTGGCGCTCGAGCCGAGCGGTGGGCCGATCGCCATCGCCAACCTCAACGTGCCGACGTGCGGGACGACCGGCACGGTGCGCGGCGTGGTCGAGGTGACGACGGCGACCGACCTGGCCGACCGCGACATCCTCGTCGTCGACTGCGCATCGACGACGACCGGTCCCACCGACGACATCGACGCGTTCATCCACGGCTACGCGCCGCTCGCCGAGTTGGAGGCCACCCCATGACCCGCAGCGACCGACTCGACCCGGCGGTGGCGACACTGCTCAACCTGCTGGATCAGGCCGGCGGCATCCCGCTCTACGAGATGGCACCGGCCGACGCCCGACACGCCTTCGGGGCGCTCAACCAGATGCTGGGCGAGGGCGCCCCGGTGGCCTCGGTCACCCAGCGCGATATCGAGGGCGTGCCGGTGTACGTGAACACACCCGAGGGCGACGGGCCCTTCGGCGTGCTGGTGTGGATCCACGGCGGCGGGTGGGTCATCGGCACCGCTCGTGAGGCGCAAGCGACGGCGCGCGACCTCGCCGCCGAGGCGGGCTGCATCGTCGTCAACGTCGACTACCGGCTGGCGCCGGAGCACCCGTTCCCGACGCCGCTCGAGGATTGCGAGGCGGTGGCGCGCTGGGTGCTGGCGAACGCGGTCGAGCTCGGCGGCGACCCGGCCCGGGTTGCGGTCGGCGGCGACTCGGCCGGCGGCAACCTCTCAGCGGTGGTGGCGCGCGACGTGCCGGGGTTCGTGGCCCAGCTGCTCGTGTACCCGGTCACCGACTGCACGCTGTCGCACCCGTCGATCGACGAGAACGGCGAGGGCTACTTCCTCGACCGCGCCACGATGCAGTGGTTCGTCGACCTGTACCTGGGCGACTCGTCGCGCGACCACCCCCGAGCGTCGCCGCTGGCGGCGGCGACCGAGGCGCTGGCGGGCCTGCCGCCGGCCACGGTCATCACCGCCGAGTTCGACCCGCTGCGCGACGAGGGCGAGGCGTACGCCGCCAAGCTGGCAGACGCTGGCGTCGATGTGGCTCTGACCCGCTACGACGGTCAGATCCACGGCTTCGCCACCATGCCGACGCTCATCCCGGCCGGCGCCGACGCCACCGCCCAGCTGGCGGCGAGCCTGCGTCGCGCCTTCTCGGCGTGAGGCGGGTCTACCTCGCCGGACCGGAGGTCTTCCTCGCCGACGCCGCCGCCCTCGGCGACGCCAAGCGGGCGGTGTGCGCCGCCCACGGCCTCGACGCCGTCTACCCGCTCGACGCCGAGGGTGACGTCGAGGCGCTGCTGGCGGCTGGTCGACCGCAGGAGGCGGGGCTGGCGGTGTTCGCCGGCTGCGTCGAGCTGATGGCGTCGTGCGACGCCGTCATCGCCAACCTCACCCCGTGGCGCGGGGTCAGCGCCGACGTGGGCACGGCCGTCGAGGTGGGGTGGTTCCTCGGGCGGGGGCTGCCGGTGCTCGCCTACACCAACGAGCCGACCTCGCTCCCGGATCGGGTGCCCCACGACGGCCACCGGGTGGAGCCGTTCGGCTTTGCCGACAACGCCATGCTCGAAGGTGCGGCGCGCATCATCGGGGGTGGGGTGGAGCGCGACGCCGTCGCCCCGGAGCACCGCTGGCACGATCTGACAGCCTTCGAACGCTGCGTCGAACGGCTCGCCGCCCTCCTCGACGGCGGAGGTGCCGGCCGGGCGCCTTGACGCTCAGGTGATCGGCAGACGCATCGACCACAAGCGGCCGGAGCGCTCGCGCACCATCACCTGGTCGCCGACGACGACCGGCGGACCGTGCGGCTCGATCGCCAGCTGGGCTGCGCCGACGAGCGCGCCATCGGCACGGCGGTGCACGGCCACCCGGCCGCTCGGTTCGGCGAGCACGGCGAGGTCGTCGACGAGCGCCGGTTCGGGCGCCACCACGTCGGTGCTCACCGACCAGCGGACGCCGAGGCCGGGGTCGATGGCGACCAGCTGGGCCGGCCCGGCGACGGTCACGTACAGCGTCCGGTCGTCGGCGACGGCCCCGGCGACGGCCGTGCGGGCGCTCCACTGCCCGCGTTCGGCGCCGGTGGCGAGATCGAGCCGGTGGAACGTGCCACGTCCGCTCGACAGCCATGCGGAGTCGCCGAGGACGACCGGCGGGAGGTCGATCGGCAGGCGTGATCGGGTGCGCCAACGGTGCCGTCCCTTGCGGAGCTCGACGGCCTCGACGGTGGTCCCCTCCGACACGACGACGGCGTGGCGGCCGTCGGTCGCCATCGAGCTCGGAGGCCCGGCGAGGCGTGCCCCCCACCCGAGCGAGCCGTCGGCGGTGGCGACGGGGCCGACGACGCCGTCGGTGCGCGCCACGAGCACGGCACCGGCCAGCGGCAGGAGCTCGGCGGTGCTCGGCGGGCCGATCCGTCGCTCCCACCGGGTGACGCCTCGCGCCAGCTCCAGCCCGTGCAGGGTGCCGTCGTCGGTCCAGGCCACCACGGTGTCACCGACCACGACCGGCGGCAGCGTGCAGCGCCCGGGCATGCCGGCGCGCCAGGCGTCGCGTCCACCGAGCGCGTCGACTGCCACCACGGCCTCCTCGTTGCCCACCAGCACCACGGCGCCGGCCGGCACGATGCGCGTCGTGGCGTGCTGGGGCCACCACCACTGCACGTCGGCGGCGGGGAGGTGCTCCACCTCGTCGTCGGTGGTGGGGCGGGTCTCGGCCTGCCACGGGGCGTCGGTGATGTCGCGCAGGTAGGCGGGGAACGACACGTCGCCGGTGAAGTCGCCTTCGGTCCCGCTCCAGCCGCGGTCGGCCTTGCCGGTGCCGGTCGCCGCGTCCCAGCGCACCCCGGGTCTGATGTGCAGCGAGTCGTCGTACTCCTTGCGCGTCAGTGGGTTCGACAGGATGTCGAACGCCTGGCGCAGGGCGCGGAAGGTGTCGGGGTCACCGCCGGCGTCGGGGTGGGCGTCCTTGGCCCGGACCCGGTAGGCCCTGCGAATGGCGTCGGGCGAGGCGTCGGCGTCGACGCCGAGGCGCTCGTAGTGATTCGGGCCGGACGACGGCGGCGTCACGGGCGCCGGGTCACGCCTCGCCGGCCTCGAGCGCGTCGGCGAAGGCGGCGAGGTCGTGGAGCCGGTCGTCGTTGGAGAAGATCCGCACGATCGGCAGGTCGTCGAGCTGGAGGCGCCGCTTGAGCCGGCGCACCTCGAGCTCCTGATCCCACAGGACGAAGGTCACTGCCACGCCCGAGGCACCGGCGCGCGCCGTGCGACCCGACCGGTGCAGGTAGGTCTTGTGGTTCTCCGGCGGGTCGTAGTGGATGACGACGTTGACGTCGTCGACGTGGATGCCGCGGGCGGCGACGTCGGTGGCGACCAGCACGGGCAGTCGACCGTCGGTGAACTTCTCGAGCGCCTTCTCGCGCTCGCTCTGGCGGCGGTCGCCGTGGATCTCGGCGGCGTCGATGCCCAGCTTGGACAGCGCTTGGCACAGGCTCGACGCGCCGCGCTTGGTGCGGCAGAACACGATCACCTTGTCGGTGTGCTCACAGATGGCGGCGACGACCTTGTCGCGGTCCATCCCGTGCACCAGCAGGAACAGGTGGTGCATGGCGTCCACGGTCGGGGCCGACTCGCTGACGGCGGCGGTGACGTGCTCCTTGACGTAGGCGTTGACCAGACCGCGCACCTCGCCG
>CAZYKR010000005.1:0-39594 GCA_964648005.1 uncultured Iamiaceae bacterium | reverse complement strand
ACAGCTCTGCGGTAATGCGGGCGGAGTTGGCACGAATGACCATCGACGTGGCCGGCCGCCGCCGCCCCGGCGACGGGCCGCTTCGCGTCCACGACCACACAAGGAGCCACCCATGAGCGTTCCCACCCTCGAGGACCTCGGCGACCTCTCCGGCAAGCGGGTCCTGCTGCGCGCCGACTTCAACGTGCCGATGCGCGACGGCGTCATCACCGACGACCTGCGCATCCGCGCCGCCCTGCCGACGATCGGCTGGCTGCAGGAGCAGGGCGCCACGGTCACCGCCTGCACGCATCTCGGCCGCCCCAAGGGCGCGCCGGACCCGAAGTACTCGGTCGAGCCGGTGCGCGCCCGACTCGCCGAGCTGGCCCCCGGTGTCGAGCTGCTCGAGAACCTGCGCTTCAACCCGGGCGAGACCGCGAACGACCCGGCCTTCGTGCAGGAGCTCATCGCCGGCCAGGACGCCTACGTCAACGACGCCTTCGGTGCGTCGCACCGGGCGCACGCCTCGATCGTCGGGCCGCCGCAGTTCCTGCCGTCGGCGGCGGGGCGACTGCTCGAGCGCGAGGTCGACGTGCTGCTGCCGATGCGCACCAACCCCAAGCGACCCTTCGTGGCGATCCTCGGTGGTGCCAAGGTGTCCGACAAGCTCGGGGTGATCGAGGCGCTGGCCGAGGTCGTCGACGCGCTGATCATCGGCGGCGGCATGGCGTACACGTTCCTCGCCGCCCAGGGGCACAGTGTCGGGTCGAGCCTGCTGGAGGCCGACATGGTCGAGACGTGCCGTGAACTGCTGGCGTCCGACGTGGAGCTGCACATCCCGACGGACTCGCGGGTGCTCGGTCCCGGCGGCGAGATCGGCAACCCGGATGCCGGCGGCGAGGTGCGCGACGTGGGGACCGAGATCCCCGACGGGTGGATGGGCCTCGACATCGGTCCGGGCACGGCGGGGGAGTACGCGGATCTGATCGCGGATGCCCGCACCATCTTCTGGAACGGGCCGATGGGTGTGTTCGAGGACCCCCGCTTCGAGGCCGGCACCCGCACGGTGGCGGAGGCGATGGCGGCGACGCACGGGTTCACCGTCGTCGGCGGCGGCGACTCGGCGGCGTCGCTCGCCCAGTTCGGCCTGGCAGACGAGGTCGACCACGTGTCGACGGGCGGCGGCGCGTCACTCGAGCTGCTCGAGCAGGGCGACCTGCCGGGCCTCGAGGCGCTGCGCGGCGCCCCCAACGCCAGCAAGTAGGTTCCCCGGCGGCGGATCCGCCGGCAGTTCGACGAGGAGGCAGCGTGGCCACCAAGCGCAAGCCGCTGATCAGCGGCAACTGGAAGATGCACCACAACCACTTCGAGGCCATCCAGGTGGTCCAGAAGCTGGCGTACCTGCTCGGCGGTGAGGACTACGACGCCGTCGACGTGTCGGTGCACCCGCCGTTCACCGACCTGCGGTCGGTGCAGACGACGCTGTTCGACCAGAAGAAGTGCGAGATCGCCCTCGGTGCCCAGAACTGCCACTGGGAGGACAAGGGCGCCTTCACCGGCGAGATCTCGCCGGCGTTCCTTCCCAAGCTCGACGTGGCGTACGTGATCGTCGGGCACTCGGAGCGGCGCGAGTACTTCTTCGAGTCGAACGAGATCGTGAACACCAAGGTGAAGGCCGTGTTCAAGCACGACATGACGCCGATCATGTGCGTGGGCGAGACGCTCGAGGAGCGTGAGGCCGGCACGACCGAGGCCAAGGTCGACAACCAGGTGCGCGACGGCCTCGCCGGAGTGACGCCCGAGCAGGTGGCGTCGATGGTCATCGCCTACGAGCCGATCTGGGCGATCGGCACCGGCAAGACCGCCACGTCCGAGGACGCGCAGGCGGTGTGCGCCATGATCCGCGCCGTGACCGCCGAGGTGGCGGGTGCCGACGCCGCGGCGGCCGTGCGCATCCAGTACGGCGGGTCCGTGAAGCCGGCCAACGCCAAGGAGCTGATGGGGATGGCCGACATCGACGGCGCCCTCGTCGGCGGCGCCAGCCTCGACCCGGACGAGTTCGCCAAGATCATCCAGTACCGCAACCTCCCGGACTAACCCCTCGTTCTTGTGGTGTCCACCCGCGCATGCGCGGCTCGGCACCACAAGAACGGCAGGCGATGGGGAGGGGGCGGCGCCGTCAGTCGTGGCGGTGCCAACCGCCCTTGCCGGCGTTCTTGATCGTCAGCAGGGCGGAGTCGGCGCGCTCGAGCACGGCGTCGATGTCTTCGCCATCGGCGGCGTGGGCGATGCCGACCGAGGCGCCGATGGTGATCGTGCCGAGCGCGAGCTCGATGGGGGTCGACGCGGCGCGCACGATGGCGTCGGCGAGGTCGACGACGTCGGCGGCGGACGTGCCGGGCGGGCACAGTACGCCGAACTCGTCGCCGCCGAGGCGGCCGATGAGGCACTGCGTGCCGACGGCGTCGGCGATGCGCTGGGCCGCCACCGCCAGCACCTGGTCGCCGGCACGGTGGCCGTGCAGGTCGTTGACCTGCTTGAAGCCGTCGAGGTCGACGTAGCAGACCGCCTCGGCGCCGAGCGCCAGCAGCATCGGCGCCTGCTCGAAGAAGCGCTGCCGGGTGGCGAGGCCGGTGAGCATGTCGATGTCGGCAGCGCGGCGCAGGCTGCGGTGGTTGGCCTTCCACTGCAGGATCAGCGTCAGGGCACGAGTCATGTTCTCGACCGGGTAGCGCTGGCCGGTGACCGACGGCCCCTGCGGGGTCGACCACACGACGAGGCAGGCGTCCTCGTCGCCGGCGGGATCGGCCACCGGCAAGGCGAGGACGGACTCGAAGCCCTGGGCGCAGGCGGCGGCGACGATGGCGGGGTCGAGCAGCGCCGAGCCGGCGAGGTCCTCGATGACGAAGCGGGTGCCGTTGGTGACGGCGAGGTCCCAGGGCGTCGGTCCGGCGACGGGAACGGCGCCGGCGAGGATCGGGTCGCCGATGCCGGTGCCGCGTGAGCAGCGGTTGCCGTCGCCATCGGCGCAGAGCACGACGTAGCCCTCCGACGGGTAGCGCCACCGTCCGTACTCGAGGACGAGGTCGAGGTGGTGCTCGATGGGGCGGTTGACGGTGATCTGCTCGAGGAGCTGATCGTTGAGGACCTGGTCGCCGGACTGGCGCAGGATCATCAGCAGCGACCCGTCGTCGCTCGGCGTGGAGCTGGCGTTGATCTCGAGGGTGACGTATGTGCCGTCGGCACGTCGGATCCGGTACAGGGCGGGGGTGATCGGCAGGTCGGCGTTGAAGCGGTTCTGCGCGGCGAGCGACACGACCTCGGCGGCGCGTTCGAGGTCGTCCGGGTGCAGGAACTCGATCATCGACCGTCCGAGCGCCTCGTCCGGGTCGTAGCCGAGCAGGCGGCGGGTGGCGTCGTTCGCCCAGGTGAGGGTGGTGTCGGCGGCGACGGTGATCACCAGGTCGCTGCACGAGTTGAGGGCGTCGAGCAGCCAACCCTGCGTGGGTTCGGGAGAGGGGCCCGCCATGGGCGCAGGTTAGCCAACTGCGGCCGGGTGACCTTGGTCGTGCGGTGCGGCGGTGGTAGGTTCTGCAGCCGTGTTCTGGGTCGTCCTCGTCTTCCACGTCGCCGTCTGCGTCGCTCTGATCTTCCTCGTCCTGCTGCACAGCGGGCGTGGTGGCGGCCTGTCGGACATGTTCGGCGGCAGTCTCGGGGCGTCGGCGTCGGGCTCGACGATGGTGGAGCGCAACCTCGACCGCATGACCGTGCTGTGCGGTCTGGTGTTCTTGTTCACCACCATCTCGCTGTCGATGCTCATCGACCTCTGACGCCTCGTGCGCGTCGGGGCGGTGCAGTCTGGTGCGGTGCCGTCTGTGGGTCGTTGGGGACGTGGTGATGCTCTCGGGCGTCGTATCGGCGTCGCGCTGACGCTGACGGCGACGCTGGTCGGCGCCGGGGCCTGCTCGTCGGATGAACCGGTGGCGGCCCCGGAGGGCACGACGCAGCGGGCGGCCGTCGCCGCCGGCCCGGACCGTGGCGGGGTGCTGCGGTTGGGCCTCGTCGGCCCCGACGCCATCGACCCGGCGGTGATCGTGCCGACGGACCCGAACGAGGTGATCGTCGTCGACCTGCTCTTCGACAGCCTCACGGCGATCGATCCGGAGACGAACCTGGCTGTGGGGGCGCTGGCCGAGCGTTGGAGCGTCGGCGCCGACGGGGTGACGTGGACGTTCGTGCTGCGCGAGGGGGCGACGTTCTCGAACGGCGAGCCGGTCAAGGGCGACGACGTCAAGTACTCGATCGAGCGGATGGCCAGGAAGGCGGCGACGTCGTTCGCGGCGGCGCGCCTCGACGTGATCGTCGGCGTGTCGGAGGTGGCCCGGGCCGAGCGGCTCGACGTGCCGGGTGTGGTGGTGATCGACGACCGCACCGTGCAGATCACGACGGTCGGGCCGTACCCGCAGCTGCCGGAGCTGCTGGGGGCGCCGAGCTACGGCATCGTGTCCCGGCAGGCGTTCGAGAGCCCGGACTTCGCCGATGGCATCGTGACGTCGGGACCGTTCCGGCTGACGGAGCGCAACGACGACGGCACGGTGGTGAAGGTCGAGCCGGTCGACCCGGCGGCGGTGCGGGCCGACGCCGTGGAGCTGCGGCGGTACCCGTCGACGATGGCGGCGTACGAGGCGTTCCAGGGCGGTGCGATCGATTGGGTGCTGGCGCCGCCGACGATGGTCGACGAGGCCGTCGCCACCTACGGCGACCGGTACGTGACGCCGTTCGAGGGGACGCAGTTCTTCGCCTTCAACCTGGCGCAGCCGGTCTTCACCGACGTGCGGTTCCGCCGGGCGATCGTGCAGGCGGTGGACCGTGAGGCCTTGGCGGCCCAGTTGTCGGGCCGGTCGCCGTCGGACGGCATCGTGCCACCGGGTGTGCCAGGCTTCGTCGAGGACGCCTGCGGCGAGGTGTGCGCCTATGACCCGTCGGCGGCCTCGGCGCTGGTGGCCGAGGCCTTCCCGGATGGAGCGGTGCCGTCGATCGAGATCGCCGTGCCGGACGACCCGACGAGCCCGGTGCCGCAGCGCCAGCTGGCCGAGACGATGGCGACGCAACTCGGGGCGGTCGGCATCCCGGCGACGGTGGTGGCCAAACCGCTGTTCGAGTTCCGCCGCTACGCCGTGAGCGGCCAGGCGCAGTTGTTCAGCTACGGATGGCAGGGGATGGCGCCCGACGCGGACGCCTTCTTGACGCCGCAGTTCCGCACCGACGCCGCCGACAACGTGACGCGCTTGGCCTCCCCGGACGTCGACGCCCTGCTGGCGGCGGCCCGCGCGCAGCCCGATCCGGAGCTGCGGGCACAGGCCTACGCCGAGGCCGAGAAGCAGATCCTGGCGCTGGTGCCGGTCGTGCCGCTGGCGGCGTTCCGCACCAACGCCGTGGCGTCCGAGGCGGTGCGGGAGCTGCATCCCCGCCTCGACGGGACCTTCGACGTGACCGTCGTGTGGGTCGCCTCCGAAGCGCCGGCAGAGGGCTGATCCGGCTTTCGGGGCCCCCGGGTGGTCGCGCTAGAGTGACCGCTCGCACCGCCTCCGGGCGGAGCCACGTCGGAGTGGCGGAATAGGCAGACGCGCTAGCTTGAGGGGCTAGTGCCCGCAAGGGCGTGGGGGTTCAAGTCCCCCCTCCGACACCAGGAAACCGCAGGTGGAAGCTGTGCGGCGAGGCCGGATCGCATCGATTGCAGACCAATTGCCAACGAGCTTCTCCCACGAGCGTGGCCCACGTGTGACGCAGACCGTGGAGCGTCAGCTTCGGCAGGTCCCACCGGATGACCCGGCGGTCGAATTCGAGGGAGGACCGTTCGGGTGCAGGGGCGACCCGTCGACCTTGGCAAAGATCAGGCCACGCTCCTGCCAGCCCGCACCGATCATCATGCGTTCCTCGTTCTGGTCCTTCCTCGCACCCGGATCTCGGCCAGGCGGCGGACCCGAGGTAGGCCGGTGCAGGTCAAATGCCATCGATGTAGTTTGAGAGAGCATGCCTGGCGACTGGACACCGGAGCTCTTCGAGGCCGACGACGGGACGATCCCGTTCGAGCGGTTCGTCGACGATCTCTCCGACTTCAAGTTCGTCGCCCTCGACACCGCCATAGACCGGGTGCTCTCGGTCAGAGGGATCGACCTCGTCCGGACCGAGTGGCTGAAGGCGCTCGGCGCGGGACTGCACGAGTTCCGAGTGCGCCACGTTGCCGACGAGGTCGCCCGCATGTTCGGAGGCGAGCCGCCCGAGGTCGACGGCCAGCCCGAGAAGGTGCTGCTCCGGGTGTTCGTGCACTTTTGCGGGCAGAAGGTCGTGTTGCTCCTGGGTGGCTACGACAAGGGCAACGACCCGAAGGAGCGCCGGCAGCAGCGAGAGATCGCCGAGGCGCGCCGACTGCTCGGCCAGTTCAAGGAACGGCAACGCCGCGAGCGTCGGAAGAAGGCGCGCGGCCGTGGTTGACGTCCTATGGGGAAATCCCCATACTGGTGCGGAGGAGGTGTCCCCATGGCCCGCAACTACCAGGACGTCACGGCCGCTCGTCGCGAGCGCCTGTCGCCCGACGCGGAGGCGCAGCGCGAGGTCTTCGAGCAGGCCTATGACATCGCCATGCAGATCATCGAGCTGCGCGAGCGCCACGGCCTCACGCAGGCCGAGTTGGCCGAACGGTGCGGCATGGACCAGGGCGACATCAGCCGCATCGAGCGCGGGTCGACGAGCCCGACCGCTCGCACGCTGCAGCGGATCGCCGAGGCTCTCGATGCCGACGTGCGGCTCGTCGGCCGCGCCTCGTAGCGACGCTCGAACGATGGACGACCCGCCGGGGTTCGTCCGCATTGGGAGCGAGTGTGAGGCCTGAGGGTTGCGAGCGCCTGCCGGAATCGGCTGATTGGCGATTGGATCCCTCGCCTAGCCTGGCGCTGTGTTGACGGCTGTCATCAAGCAGGGGTGGCGTGGGCCCGGCCTCACGGTTTGGGGTACACCGAAAGAGTTGGCGGCGGTTCCCTTGCTTCTGTGCGATTCGGGCAGTCGACCGCTTGCCCGAATCGAGAACAGCGATCGAACGCTCTGGGTCGACGTCGTCGTGGTCGACGGCGACGAGCCCATCGATGACATTGGCCAGCATGTGCTTCGAGCGACGATCGTCGATGAGGATCGGATCCAGGTGGACATCAGCGAGGAGCGCCGAGCGCACCTCGCCGAGTCGCTTGCCGACCTCATCGGGCGACTGCGGCCGGACGAGCCGGGCGGTGATCATGTGCATCTCGAGTGGTACCACCCGATCGACGACTCGGCGGTAACCGACGGGTATTGCCCCTACCTCGTCTGGGTGTTCGGGATCCCGCCTCATGAGGGGACGTCCCAGCCCTTGAGGTCCATCGTTGTGGGGCCGCCGGCCAGCGCGGCTGAAGTCGCGGCGGCCGAGTCGAAGCTCGGTGTTCGGCTGCCGAGCGACTTGTCGGCGTTCTACGTCGAGTGCGGGAGCGCCAACGGGGGTATCCCGTGTGGTGGCACCGATGAGGACGGCAGCTGGTTGATCCTGCATCCGGTGACGGAGTTGCCAGCGCGAAACGCGGCGTACGAATGGCGCGATCGCCGTTTCGTCATTGTGGGCACGAACGGTGCGGGCGAGGCCTACGTGCTCGACTTCCGGCACGATCCGGCGCAGTGGGCAGTCGTGCCGTTTCTGGACCTCGATGCCGACAACGCACTCCCCGCCGGTGGGACCCTCACCGAGTTCGTGGCCGCGATTGCGAGCGGCTCGTTCTGGACACGGTCGTGAGCGCAGTGGCCAGGTGCGGTCGAGTCCGTCGACAAGCGCCATCGATGTCGAGCAGGTCCTCGCCATGAGCACACCCGCCGAGCAACTTCATCGACTGCTGCTCAAGACGTTCCCGCACCCCGATAACCGGGCAGCAGTGGAATGGCTGAGCCGATGCACATCCGCCCACGGAGACCTTGCTGAACGTCTCGCCGACGTCGTCCGTCCGCTTCCGTTGACGATGTGGGAACCAGATGGCGACTTCCCCTTCGTCGTGGTGGTCGATCGATCAGGTCTGATCCGTGGCGCGGCGGTCGGAATGACCGATCTCTACGTACGGCTTCCTCGCCACCTGGACGCGGCCGCCGCACAGGACGGCGAACGCGTCGTCGAAGCCGGACCCGGCTGGTTCCGCTTCGCGGCGTTCGATGTCGACCTCGGCCACGATGAACAAGTCAGCCGGCTACGCCGCTGGTTCGAAGCGGCGATGGAAGACGCCTGAACAGCATGGACCCGACTCAGGCTGCCGGGTACTGACCCGTCCCGAGTGGTCGTGGGGTAGGCGTCGAAGTCATACCTCCGACTCGTGGGGTTCAAGTCAGGCGGGGGCTCACGGGGCGGCCTCGGGCACGAACTGCTGTGTCGATTTGTTCGGGGTCCGCGAGCGACGCGTCGAGTCCGATGAGTGAGAGCAGCGTGATCGGCGCGCCTGCCTCCGATGCGGCTTGGACCTTGTGGTGGCCATCGAGGAGGAAGTGCGTGAGTCCCCAGTGCGCGTACACGTCTTTGCCGAGGTCGGTGGCTGGCTCGCAGACGTCGAGCGTCGACACGGCGACCGCAGTTGGCCGGGAGCCTTCACGCAGGGCGGCTTTGTAGGAGTCGACGCGCCTGGATTCGTTCCAGGTCGGCGGAACCATGGGGACGACGAACTCGAACAGGTGCGCCTCGGCGTCGACAGCGGTCTGGAACGTCCGGTAGTAGGGCGTCCTGGGGTACTCCGGAAGGCCCCAGAACGGCTCGACGCCCCAAGTGGCCACCTGCTCGACGGAGAAGTAGTCGTCCGGTGCTGCAGGCAGGACCAGTTCGGGCAGGACTTCGAGCAGCACCGGGATGTACGTGCCCGCAGCGAGCAGGGTGCCGAACGTGTTGGCCAGTCCATCGTCGATCGCGTCAATGCCGCGGCGTAGCGTTCCTTCGGCGTCCTCGGGCGATACGGTCTGCTTGGCGCCCTCGAGCCTCCGGAAGAGGAACTGGCACGTGCCGCACCAATAGCTCAGCTCGAAGGCGGGAGAGCCATCGAGCTGCAGCAGCCGGCGGCCTGCCCAGGCGCCCGCCGGCTTCGCCTCTTCGCCAAACACCAAGCGGGGAGAGTCGGTTCCCAGTGTCCGAGCGGGTCCAGCGGCGATCAACACCGGGCCAGGCTATGACGTCCACGTGAGTCCATTGCGTTGGATTGGACGATCGCGACCTTCATGCGACTTGGTACTCGCCCCTCCCGAGCTGTCGTGGGGTAACCGTCGAAGTCCCCCCTCCGACACGAACCCCCACCGGGTTACGCGACGGCGGCGCGGAACGTGCTGAAGACGTCGCCGGGGAGTGGGTCGTGCAGCTCCCAGGTGATCTGCATCGGCCGCTCCGAGCGGTGCTCGATGTAGCGCGCCCGACCTGCGCAGAAGTAGGGCCGCGTGCGGCCGTTGACGTCGGTGCGGCCGGAACGGACGAAGAGCACGACGTTGGTGCCGCTCGGCTCGTGGTTGATGTAGCGCTGGCCCATTGCACTCACCGACGTCGTGGTCGACTGAGACTCCCAGTGGAACAGTCGGTCGCTGATGGCGAAGTCGCGATAGCGGGTCGTTGGGGAGTAGTGCTTCTCGGTCTTCTGCAGTGTGACGAAGAACAGGTCGGTCTGGCTGGGCTCGTGCCAGTACACCCCGGTCTGGAGCGGGAGGGGCGCCGTCACGGTGGAGGCGCCGAACCCGGCGAGCACTTCCTCGCGGGTGTAGGTGGCGTGGGTCTGGAGCGGGATTGGTTGTAGCAACCCGAGTGGAACGTGGAGATGACTCACCTGGTCGTCGAGGAGCGGCAGCAACTCGAGCAGCTCGGCACGGGTCGCTTCGTGTGACCACAGGTGGCGAGTCGCGTCGTCGAGTGAGGTGAACTCGCCCTTCTTGGGTCCGAGGAGGGTCAGGAGCAGGCCGTTGAGTTGGCGGACCTGCCGCTCATCGAGGTCCCGCTCGAGGACTGGCTGCTGTCCGCTGAGAAGTGCGCCGTAGGTCTCGATGCGGTCGAGGTCGTCCAGGTGCAGCAGACGCCCCAGCCCTCGGCCGAGTCGGTCTTCGTCAGCGGATGCGGCGGTAGTCAGGATCCCGGCGGCCCGGCGCATCTCGGTGAAGGTGTGATTGCCCTGGTAGACGTCGTCGAGTTCGAGGCCGGTCTCGTGGAGGTAGGTCGGCAGGGAAACGTCGCCGAGTTCCCGTAGCTCGCGCACGCGCTCGGGCCAGCGGGTGGGGAGGGCGGTGCGGATGTTGTCGAGGACGATCTTCTTGGCGACGGGGTCGAGCTTCACCTGGCAGCCGGCGGGGAGGTAGGGGAAGTCCTCGTCGACGTCGCGCTCGATCTCTCGACGGGTCCGGCCGAGCATGCGGCGATAGCGAAGGTCGAACCGGAAGGTCTTGGTCTGGTGGCCGACGAAGTCGAGGACGGTGAGGACGTCCTTGCCATGGCTCCGCCGCAGCCCCCGGCCCAGCTGCTGCAGGAACACGGTCGCGCTCTCGGTGGGCCGGAGCATGAGCACGACGTCGATGGCGGGAACGTCGATGCCCTCGTTGAACAGGTCGACCGAGAACAGGATCTGGACCTCGCCCGACGCGAGCGCCCGGAGGGCATCGTCGCGTTCGCTGGTGGGGCTGTTGGCCGATACGGCGCGGGCGGTGATGCCGGCCCGGTTGAAGCGATCGGCGAGGAACTCGCAGTGGGCGATGCTCACGCCGAAGCCGAGGGCCCGCATGGCCTGAGGGTCGCCCACCTTGTCGCGGACCGCAGCGAGGACCTTGCCGACCCACAGGTCGTCGCCGGTGTAGACGTTGGTCAGCTCGGCGGTGTCGTAGCCGCGGCCTCGCCGCCAGGTGACGTGGCGGAGGTCGGTGCCGTCGTGGATGCCGTAGTAGTGGAACGGCGAGAGCAGGTCTTGCTCCAACGCGTCCCACAGCCGCAGTTCGACGGCCATGCGACCGTCGAACCAGCGGAGGATGTCGAGGGCATCGGTCCGTTCGGGCGTCGCGGTCAGACCGAGGAGATGCGTCGGCCGGAGGTGGTCGAGCAGCGTCGAGTAGGTGGTCGCGGCGGCGTGGTGGAACTCGTCCACGATCACCACGTCGAACTGCTCGGGGTCGAGCCCTTCGAGGTCACCAGCTGACAGCGACTGGATCGAGGCGAATACGTGGTCCCAGTGCTGTGGCTTCTCGCCGCCGACCCAGAGCTCGCCGAAGCTTCCGTCCTGCAGCACATGGCGGAACGTGGTCCGCGAGGTCTCGAGGATCTCCTTGCGGTGTGCGACGAACAGCAGCCGGGACCGGTCGAGCCGGCTGCGGAGCTGCCGGTAGTCGAGGGCGGCGACCACGGTCTTGCCTGTGCCCGTGGCGGCGACGACCAGGTTGTGGTTCCGGCCACGGCGGCGTTCCACTTCGAGTTGCTCGAGGATCTGACGCTGGAACGGGTAGGGCTCGATGGTGAAGGGCGTGGCGATGGAGTCGTCGACTTCCCTCGCGGTCGCGTCGGCGAACTGCGCGGCGTCGAACGGCTCGAAGTGTGGATCGGCCCAGTAGGTCTCGAAGACCCGGTCGAAGGTCGCGATCAGGTCGGAGTTGCGGCGCTCGGATGCCCGGACGTTCCACTCCCGTCCGGTGACCTGCGCCGAGAACGTGAGGTTGGACGATCCGATGTAGACGGTTGAGAACCCGGTGGCCCGGTGGAAGCACCACGCCTTGGCATGGAGCCGCGTGCTGGCTGTGTCATAGGAGACCTTCACCTCGGCGCCGACGTCGACGAGCGCCTGAAGCGCGCGCAGCTCGGTGCTGCCGGTGTAAGTGGTGGTGATGACCCGCAGCGGCTTGCCGGCCTCGGTGTGCCGGCGGAGCGCAGGTAACAGGTCGCGCACCCCCGTCCAGCGGATGAAGGCGAGCACGAGATCGATGCGGTCGGCCGATTCGATCTCCGCCACGATCTCCCGACCGACCGTCGGCTGGTCACGTGCGTTCGTCATCAGCACGGTGTCGCGCAGCGGCGTGAGCGGGCGAGCGATGGTCATCGGCTCGCCGGTGGGAGCCAGCGCCTCGACGGCGACGAGGCGCTGCAGGTTCGGCGCCAGCTGCGAACCGGCACCTCCCTCGATCGCGTAGCGGTCGATGAACAGGTCCAGCACCTCGGTGGCGAGCGCTACCGCGGTGTCGTGGCGGTCTGCCGTCGAGGCGGCGCCGACCACATCACGGGTCCAGTCAGCGATGATCTCGGCGATCCGGTCGGGGAGCTCGGCCGGTTCGACCTCAGCGAGCTTGGCCCGCAACCGCCTGGCGTCGAGACCACTGAGCTGATCGGCGAGCGCCTGGCTGAGGACCGTGTCGTACAGACCTGGCTGCAGATCGTCCGCCCCCTCGCCCACCATCCTTCGATTCTGGCGCACGGCGACGCTTCATCCCGGCAATCCGGTTCGGTCGGCGCAGTCCGGAAGGCTGGCGCCTGCGACCGGGACTCGAGACCATGGCGCGATGACCAGCCCGGAACGCCACGACGTGCCGCTCGCCAGCGAGGACATCTGGCGCATCATCGAGGCGCTCGACAGCCACGAGTACTGGCAGCTCAGCGAACCCACCTGGAGGCACAGCGGCGCCGTCCTTCTCCCGAGCGACGACGAATTGCTGTGGGAGGACCGACCCGAACCGACCGGCGAGGAGAGGGACACCATCTCCGAGATCGAACGGTGCCGGGCGCTGGCCGACCGCCTTCGCTCGTTCGCGGCGGGGGAGTGAGGCGCCGCTACAGCGGCTGTGGCTCGACTTCTTCGATGTCGGTGTAGATCGCCCGGAGGCCGTACTCGTTGGTCAGCGCTCCCCGGACATCACGGGCCTGCTCCGATCGGCCACGAGACCGTCTTCCTCCCGAGGTAGTCGTCGCCGGTGAGGTCCAGGAGGAGGTCGAGGTACTCGAAGCCGACCTCGTCGATGCGGGTCTCGACCTCCGGGTCGTCATGGCCGATGCCGATGTCGTAGAGCACGGCCCCGTCCGTGCCGAGCACACGCTGTATTCGGAGCGTGAAGAGCCAGTCCTCGTTCATCTCGCCCTCGGTCTCGAGGACCGTGGCCCCCGGGAGCACCTCTGCGATCGTGGTCAGGGCCATCTCGATGAGCAGCAGGACGAGACCGACGACCGCCTCGGCGTGCCGCTGTTGCGCAGCGTCGAAGGCAGCGATGAGGGACGGGCTAGGCATGTCGGTCTCCTTCGGCTCGTCAATCGAACGCTACGCCGGGCCAGGGGCGCGATTGCCCGGGGCAAAAGGGGTTGCGACGGAAAACGTTGCCATATGGCGAGTATCTGGATACGATTTCCTCCGTGGGTACGGCCGCCCTTCCCTCGGAGCTCCCGGAGCTGTTCAGCTACACCGACGCCCGTCGGCACGGGCTGTCGGACCGCCAGCTCCGCAATCTGAGCGAGCAAGGCGCGATCGAGAAGATCGGTCGCGGGCTCTTCAGCACGACGACGCTGGACGCCGATCCGGACCTCATCGAGGTCGCCTTTCGCTCCGAACGGGCGACGATGTGTCTCACCAGCGCGCTCGCCCGTCACGACCTCACCGACGAGATCCCGGCGACGATCGACCTCGCCCTTCCGCGGGGGACCCGGACGCCAGCCACGTCGGCTCCGATCACCTGGCACAAGTTCGACCCGAAGACCTTCGACCTCGGCCGCGAAGACCTCGACGTCGGCGCCGGCTACCGGATCGGCATCTACTCGGCCGAGCGCTCGATCTGCGACGCCTTCCGGATCCGTCACCTGGAGGGGAGTGAGCAGGCGGTCGAAGCGCTGAAGCGGTGGCTGCGCCGTCCAGGTAGCCAGCCCTCACAGCTGCTCGCCCTGGCCGCCAAGATGGGCCCCAGGGCGGCCGAACCCATCCGCTCGGCGCTGCAGATCCTGCTGTGACGCGCCCGACGAGAGCGACGGTCGACGGCAGGGCGTTCCTCGACCTTCGAGCGCGGGGCGAACGCCGACGGGCGTCCGGTCGACGAGTACCTCACGTTGTACGCGCTCGAAGGGTTCCTCGAACGGCTCAGCAGGTCAGCGCACCGCGAGCGATTCGTCCTCAAGGGAGGTGTCCTCCTCGCCGCCTTCGACGAGCGTCGCCCCACCCGTGACGTGGACCTCGCCGGTCTTCAGCTCGACAATGCGATCGAGACCGTCACCGAGGCGATCGTCGAGATCGCGTCCATCGAGATCGACGACGGTCTCGCCATCGCGACGGACCAGGCGACCGCCGAGACGATCCGCGAGGAGAGCGCGGGCTACACGGGAGTGAGGATCTCGCTGCCAGCCACGCTCGCGAGCGCACGGGTGAGCTTCCACGTCGACGTCAACGTGGGCGATCCGATCCAACCCGCGCCGGAAACGATCGCCGTGCCGCGGATCCTCGGCGGCACCATCGACGTGCTCGGCTATTCGGTCGAGATGGTCATCGCGGAGAAGCTCGTCACCGCGGTCCAGCGCGGTACGGCCAACACCCGGTGGCGAGACTTCGTCGATCTGCACCGGATCGTCCGGTCCCATGCCCTTCCAGGTGACCAGCTCGTCGCCTCGACTCGGGTGGTTGCCGACTACCGGCAGGCGACGCTCGCCCCGTTGCGCGCCGTCCTCGGCGGCTACGGCGCGGTCGCGCAGCCGAGATGGGCGGCCTGGCGAACCAAGCAGAAGCTCGAGGACGAAGCCCCCGAACGCATCGACGATCTCATCGACTCCCTCGTCGAGTTCGCCGACCCCATCCTCGACGGCACCGAAGAGAGGCTCATATGGGATCCGTCGGCGAGCGCCTGGCAAGCCGGTGATGACAACTGATGACAACTGATGACAAGGGGCCTGGGTGTCGGAGGGGAGACCCGAGCCGGTGGCTACACGCCGGCGGCGGCCCCGCCCTGTGCCCGACACGCCCTCGGGCTTGTCATCAATTTGTACGCGAAAGTCCTGGAAAGGGGGTTGTACGGGATGGGACGGTCTGTGACCGGCTGGTACCGACCGCCTCGCGAAAACTGCCCTGACCTGCACAAACAGGGACTCAACGGTACGGGCTGGGACGGCTGAATCCGGCGTTCAAGTCCCCCTCCGACACGCACGGTTACCCCGCGAGACGATGTCTTCACGGTCAGTTGCCAGAGGGGTCGTAGCGCAGTGTTGGCGGACCCAGCCCCGAACTGTCTCGGGGCCGAGCTTCTCGCTACCGAGCAGATCGCCTCCTACAGCGAGCCGTACTCGTGCGGGTGCTCGAGCACCATGCGCATCGCCCGCTCGCGCAGCTCGTTCGGGTACTTCCCACGTCTTGGCATCGCCCCGTCCTCTCAAGGGTCGGACCCTCCACCAGCCTGGGGCGCTTCAGTAGGTCCCAAGATGGGCCGGCCGACCCTGTTGCGACCTTCAGGTAACACCGTATAGTGAAAGCACCTCCCAAGCTGGGAGGCGACGGCGGGGGTTGGCCTTGCAGCACGAGTTCGGCGAACCACGCAACGAAGGGCGCTCCCGCGTCGGATCTCGGACGGGCGGTGTGATCGCTGCGATAGCGCTTCTCCTCGCCGGGTCGGCCCTCGTACCGTCGGTGGCGACGGCGTCTGCCTCGGCCGTTGCGGCCGACGCGGAGCTGGTGCCGTTCTCGCTCAGCTTCGCGGCGAGCCCCGCCGAAGGTGTCGACCCCGGTGGCTGTGAAGCCGCCTTCGGGTCGGTCGGCACCCACGAGTGCAACGGCACCTTCACCGACCCCGACGGCACCGAGCCGTTCATCTCAACCACCGATCTGCCCACCGGTTCTGCCTCGTGGACCCGGGCCGACGGCACCGACACCGCCGACCTGTCCATCACGACCATCGGCGGCGAGCTCTACGGCACCTACGACACCACCGACCCGACCAGCCTCACGGTCACGAGTGGCCTCGCCGCCTGGACCACCGGCATGACCACCCTCGATGACGGCAGCGCCCCCGGCCAACCCGGCGGGCCCCTCCAACTCGCCATCACGAGCACCTGCACCAATCCCACCACCGAGTGCACCGCCACCATCACCCTCACCGGCTACGTCCACGCCGACCCACCCACGTCCTCCCCGAACGCCGAGTGGGTCACCTTCGACCTGTACCTCGATGCGACGTCCGGCTTCTCCAGCGGATGCGATGGCACCTACCTGCAAGTGAACCTCGAGTGCGTCGGCACCTACCAGGGTCACGCCGGCTCCACGCCCACTCGCTATCCGTTCGACAGCGGGCCGGGCACGGTTATCGCGATACCCCCCATCCCGAAGCTCGGCTACGGGCGCGTCAACTTCTTCGTGAGCGGCGCCCAGCTCTCCGGCCGAATACCCGATGCCACCTCATCGCGTCTCGAAGCGCACGAGATCCTGGTGCCCTGGGGGACCGGAGTGCACAGCGGGAACAGTGCAGCGATCGCCGCCGGGTTGCAGGGCGGCCCCCTGTACCTCGACGTGACGTGGCACCCGTCTGTACCGCTCGACCCCTACCAGAAGTACACGTTCCACGTCAGCGGTTGGGTGCTGCGGTCTCCGACCTTCGAGGTCGGGCCCGACCTGCCCGATCCGCCCGACAGCCCCGCAGTGTCCACCCCGACGTCCGCGACGGCGGCTACCCCGATTGGACCACGCTTTGCCGGGTGACCGCAGGCCGCTCCTCGCATCGCGAGCTACGGGTCGCTCAGGCCTCGGTCGCGCCGTGTGTGCGGTGGTCGCCTTGGCCGCCACCGTTGCCGTGGTCGCACCGCCGGTGGAGACGGCGTCTGCCTCGGCCGTTGCGGCCGACGCGGAGCTGGTGCCGTTCTCGCTCAGCTTCGCGGCGAGCCCCGCCGAAGGTGTCGACCCCGGTGGCTGTGAAGCCGCCTTCGGGTCGGTCGGCACCCACGAGTGCAACGGCACCTTCACCGACCCCGACGGCACCGAGCCGTTCATCTCAACCACCGATCTGCCCACCGGTTCTGCCTCGTGGACCCGGGCCGACGGCACCGACACCGCCGACCTGTCCATCACGACCATCGGCGGCGAGCTCTACGGCACCTACGACACCACCGACCCGACCAGCCTCACGGTCACGAGTGGCCTCGCCGCCTGGACCACCGGCATGACCACCCTCGATGACGGCAGCGCCCCCGGCCAACCCGGCGGGCCCCTCCAACTCGCCATCACGAGCACCTGCACCGACCCCACCACCGAGTGCACCGCCACCATCACCCTCGCCGGCTACGTCCTCGCCGATCCACCTCCACCGCCCACGCCCACCCCCAACGGCCAGGAATGGGTCACCTTCAGCCTGATCTTCGTCTCGACGATCCGCCTTCCCTACCTTGAAGGCGGTTGCACAGCGAAGTGGTTGGAGTCACCCCTCCTCTGCGACGGGCTCTTCGTCCGGGGCAATCCGCCCACCCGTTTCCCGTTCGACAGCGGGGCAGGGACCCTCAGGGCCGCCCCCTACGACGAGGCGGTGGGGTTCGCCCCCGTCGAGATCTTCGTCGCCGGCGCCGAGGTCGACGGCGGTGTGCCTGATGAGGCGTCGTCCCGGTTCGATGCCTACCGGATCCTGGTGCCCTGGGGCGCCGACGTCCACAGCGGAACGTGGTCCGATCACGCTGCCGGTTCGCAGGGTGGACCTCTGTACTTCGACGTCAAGCGAATCGTCGACGGCTGGACCGGTCCATGGAGCTACCAGTTCGTGCTGTACGGGTGGGTGTTGCGCACCCCGGTCCCGCCAGGGGCGGGAGCACCACCGTATGGATCGACGACCACCACAAGCGCTCCGATGCCTGCGGCCGGCCCCGCCAGCGCTGCTGCCGTCACCACCGAGCCGCGCTTCACGGGTTGATCCGACTGTCGGATCCGGAGGGCGACTTACGACCACGCGACGGTCGGAGCCGACCGAGCATCAGCCTGGCGAGCGGAGCGAGGCCGCGAGCGCTCGAAGCTCGTCCTCGAAGAGAGCGTCGTGGGTCTCGGGCATGAGCGCCTTCGCGATGCGGGCTCGAGGCTCGTCCGGTTCACGCAGATCGCCGATGTTTTCCGCCATCCACCGCTGGAGCTCCTCTTCGTCTCGCCCCAGCTCGTCGTTCGCGATCCGGCGGGCGGCGCCGACGACGATCGAGCCCATCGTGAACTGCATGAGCAGGTGGAATGCGCGGAAGCGGTCGTCGAACGCGCTCATCTCCATGATCGCGGTGAACGCGTCGATGCTGTCCCGCAGCCGATCATCGAGCTTGGGGGCAGCTGCGGCGTACATCGCGACCTGAGGATGCTCGAGGAACACGTCGCGGATGCAGAGCAGTCCGGCGATGATCCACTCGTCGTCGGTCGGTGGTCGGGCAAAGATCCGGGCGATTGCCTCGTCCCAGAGGTGATCGACGACGCTGTCGATGACCTCGGCCCGGCTGTCGAAGTGGGTGTACAGGGCACGGGCGGTTACGCCGACTTCGGCTCCCAGGCGGCGCATCGTCAAGCCCCCCACGCCGACCTCGTCGACCAACCGCAACGCGGCCAGGGTGATTTCGGGGCGCGAAGCGTGCGTCGTGCGGCTCTTGCCGACCCGGCCGCGCCCGATGCCGGTTGACGCGGGCGCACCAGAGCTCCCGACCCCATCGCTCACCGCTGTCGGTCCCTGCGGTGACGGTGTTCGTCATCGCCCGTCGACGGAGCTGTCGGGAACCTCGGCACGATAGGGGATCGGTCATGCCGCACGTTCGTGTGCACCACGTCCTCCCGGTTCAACCAGCCCGCAGGCTATCGCCGTCCGCCGCCTCACGGGGTTCCGCGTCGTTCAGCCGCCGGAACCGATGGAGGTCCGGGCTGCGGATCCAGGTGAGTCGGATCGCGAGCACCTCGCCATCGTCGATCCGCCTCGACGAGGGGGTGGGACGGTCGACGAGTGAGTGGGGCGGAGCCCATTGCCTCCGGGATCGACCACCTGGTCGCGTCGATCCCGCACGTTATTCTGCTGGTCCACGACGGTCCGGTCGTGTTCGCCAACGTGCCGGCGAGCGCACTGCTCGGTGTCGGCACCGAGCAGCTGCGAGCGGGCTATCGCTCGGGCCTGCGCGACGAGGCATCCCGCGATGCCTTCGATGCGTTGCTCAAGCGCGCTGCCGACGACGGAGGAGGGCACGGTTACCTGGACGTCCCGTGGCCTGCGGGAAGCCTACGGCGACCTCATGCCGCTCGGCACGGACTTGCTGAGGAACATCCACCCGGATGACCTCGAGGAGTTGGGCAAGTCACGAGTCGATCCGCACGCCGATCACGCTGCCGAGCGAGGTGGACGTCGCCGTCGATGCCGATCCGCAGGACGGGGCTCGACGCCCGCGGGAGGAAGGCTCTCCGACATGAACTCGGCGGGGCTATGCGACGGCGGCAGCGAAGGCGGCGTAGAGGTCGCCCGGGAGGGGGACGTCGAGTTCCCACGTGATGACCATGGCTTCTCGCCGGTGTGGCTGACGTAGCGGGCAGGGCCGAGGAACCAGAAGGCGCGATCGTCCTCCGGAAGAGGAACTGGCACGTGCCACACCAGTAGCTCAGCTCGAAGGCGGGGGAACCGTCGAGCTGCAGCAGCCGACGACCCGCCCACGAACCTGTCGGTTCGGCCTCTTCGCCGAACACCAGGCGGGGAGCGTCAGTTCCCAACGTCCGAGCGGGTCCAGCGGCGATCAACACCGGGCCAGGCTATGACCCATCGCGAGCCCATGGCCTCGGGATTGGACGCTCGCGACCGCGCACGAGACCTCGTAGCCTCCGTTCATGCCGACACCTCCCGGCCAGCCCGTTGTCGATTGCACGATCGAGCTGCGCGAGGTCGAACCCCGGGTGTGGCGCCGGTTGCTCGTGCTGGGGAGCGTTCGACTCGACAAGCTGCATCGCATGTTCCAGGCGGCGATGGGGCGGGAGGACTACCACCTCCACTCCTTTGAGATCGGCGCCGAGTGCTACGGGATGCAGTTCGACGGCTCCCCGATGACGAGCTCCAGGAGAAGGACTTCACCGTCGTGACGGCCATCGGACGCAACGAGCGGTTCACCTACGAGTACGACTTCGGCGACTCCTGGGAACACGAGATCACCGTCCACCGCGTGTGGCGGATGTCGAAGGGCTTGAAGTTCGCCGTCTGCCTTGATGGTGCCAACGCGTGTCCGCCCGAGGACGTCGGCGGTTCGTGGGGCTACGAGCACTACCTGGCGGTGCTCGCCGATCCCACCCACGAGGAACACGAACACCTCAGCGGTTGGCGCGGCCCGTTCGACCCGAACGCATTCGACCTGGCCCTCGTGAACGCCCACCTCCAGGCGGTTCGCTGAGTCGTTCCGTGCGTGGAAGGCACGACTTCCAACTACGGCATCACCGCCGTTGCCGATCTCGACACGACCGATCCCGCGGTTGCCGAGGGTCTGTGGTCGAGCATGGACACGGTCACCAACGGCCTCGGCGGCGGCAACGAGCTGCTCGGCGGCATGTGGATCCTCGTCGTCAGCCTGGCCGCCTGGGGCACCCACCGGCTCCCGACCGGCCTCAACGTCCTCGCACTGGTCAGCGCCACCGCCGGCCTCGTCACCCTCGTTCCCGGCCTGCCCGACGTCGGCATGGTCTTCGGGCTCGGCTCGATCGCCTGGTTTATCTGGACCGGCATCGTGCTGATGCGCAATCCCGCCGACGACCTGGTGCACGAGGTGGCCCGATGATGTTGGTGCGCCGTCTGAACGACGGTTCGGCCGAACGAGTGTGCAGATTGCGTCACCATCGCACCGAATCTGCACACTCGATTCGCCGGGACGCCGTGCACCGAGTCATAGAGGTCAGCGGTGGCGATGCCTTCGCCGCTTCGGCACGGCGGGGCAGCCGGGTGCGGCCTTCCGGTCAGCCGGGAGTCGTCGGCGTCACGAGAGGGAGAAGGGGTCGTCGCTCACGACGGCGGCGATGCGCTCGCTGATGGTCTGCGAGGCGTTCGAGTCCTCCGGGCTCCCGATGGCAGCCGTGGACCACACGACGATCGTCACGGACGGGTCGCGCTGCTGGGCGGTGAAGCCCATGTAGCCGTTGAGGCTGGGGTTGCCGACGATCCAGTTGCCCGTCACCAGCGAGCCGTAGGCGAAGTACCGCTCGTCGGTCATCTTCGCCAGACCCGCCGTCACCGGGGCCAGCGACTCCTCGGCGTCGGCGTCGCTCAGCAGCTCGCCGGTGTTCAGCGCCCGCAGCCACCGGCCGAGGTCGGCAACGGAGGCGTTCATTCCGCCGTTGAGCCCCCACGTCGGATCCCAGAATGTCGAGTCCTCGTAGACGCCACGCGAGTTGGTGAAGGCGTGCATCGCCGGCTCGGCGATGGCGTTGTTCTGGTGGGCCGAGCTCGCGGTCATGCCCAACGGTTCGAAGATGCGGGTCGCCATGAGATCGTCGAAGGACTGACCCGACGCCGCCTCGAGCACCTCCACCAGGGCGGCCATCTCGGTGTGCGAGTAGGCCCAGCTCGATCCCGGCTCGAACAGCGGTGGGGTCTGCTGGGCGTACCCGAGCAGCTCGTCGAACGTGTACCCGGCGAACGGGTTGGCGTTGACGCGGGCCTCGAAGGCGGCGTTCGGGACGTAGTCAGGCGTGCCCCCGGTGGTGTTGGCGAGCATGCGGGGCGTGATGCGGTCGGCGTTCACCAGGTTCGGCAGATATTGGGCGACCGGCTCGTCCAGGTCGATCACGCCTTCCGATCCGAGCTGCAGGAGGATGGTCCCGAGCATCGCTTCCATCGGCTGGCCGACCCGCACGATGGCGTCGGTCGAGGTCGCCGGCTGCCCCGACGGGGCATCGATGGCACCTCGAGCGATCTGCTCGTCGCCGACCCACACGCCGAAGACGACCGTCTGCAGCTGGAGCTCGGGCATCGCCTGCTCGACGAGGTCGACGATCGCTTGCGCACGCGGGTCGTCGCCGGTGACGACCCCGGTCGCCGGCGTGACGTCGACGGCGACGGTCGTGCCGGAGCCCGCCGGCGCCGCAGTGGAGCCCGGCGGGCTGGACGTGCTCTCTCCGGAACACGACGCCGTACCGAGCGCCAGCAACGAAACACCAAGGGCAACCGCCGCGGACTTCACCGGCGCAGCGTAACGCCGCGTGTCGGCGACTCGAGGAAACGAGTAGCGCTCGCGACGACGTCGATGGTTCGATACGGCGCTCGCCAACCCCCTCGGCCTCTCGGTGCGCGAGCGCTCACGGGAACTGGGGCCGCTGCGGGCGGTGGGTATGGCTCGCCGTCAGGTCCGCTCCTCGGTCCACCTCGAGTCGGTGATCATCGCGCTGCTGGGCACGGCCCTGGGGCTGGCCATCGGCGTGGGCTTCGCCTGGGCGCTCGTCCGGGCGATGGGGGAGCAAGGCCTCACCGTCCTGGCGGTGCCGGTCACCCATCTGGTGGTGATCGTGGCGCTGTCCGCTTCGCTGGGGTGGCCACGGCCGTCCTGCCGGCTCGCAAGGCGGCCAGGGTCGATGTGCTCCAGGCGATCAGCACGACCTGAGCCCCTACCGGGTTGCTGTCGACTACACGGCGCCGAGATATCCGCTCAGCTGGATGTCTCGGCGCCGCGTCGTGCCCTCGCCGAAGTGCACTCGAACGCCGTCGCCGGCGGCACGACAACGACGCGCCCAGGACAGCCATGAGGCAAGATCGGCCGATGGCTGATTGGTCCCCATTGCGGCAGCTACTCGAAACGGTGGACGACAGCGTGACGGTGCGCTGGGACGATCTGGACGGTCTCGTCGGTGGTCTCCCGCCGTCGTCATACGAGCACATCGCCTTCTGGCACGGCGATCGCAGCGGCTGGCGAGGCTTCGACGCCAGAGATGTGCGCGTCGGCGAATCCGTCACGTTCGTCCGGCGCGGTGCGTTGACGACATCGAGGCGCGATGGGTCAACCAGGCCAGCGCCGCAACCTCACGACGGGGTGCCTGCGCCGGACGTCGTCCTCGTCGGTTGCGTGAAGTCGAAGCTCGATCACCCGTCACCCGCTCGCGACCTCTATACGTCGGCGCTGTTCCGCAAGGCCCGGGCGTACGCCGAGTCGACGGGCAGCCCGTGGTATGTGCTCTCAGCAGAACACGGCCTGGTTGAACCGACCCGGGTGATCGGGCCATATGAGCGGACCTTGTCGAAGGCGCCTCGCGAGTACCGAAGCACGTGGGGCGAGTGGGTGGTCAACGACCTTGCGGTACTCCTCGTCGATGGGCTGCGGAACAAGGTCGTCGAGGTGCATGCCGGCTCCGCCTACGTCGAGGCAATCCGACCCAGGCTCAGCGTCGAAGGCGCGACGCTGGTCGAGCCGCTGGCCGGCTTGGCGATCGGGGAGCGATTGGCCTGGTACGGCCGAGGAGGCAGCATGCAATCGCCAGGGCCGCCCAACTTCTCTCTTGCCGAGGTCGATGCGCTCACTCGGCAGCTGCAGGCCCTCGACCGCGCCATGACGCCCAGCGATCTGCTGGCGCGAGGGCGAGTCGGGCTGGACGGTCCGGGCTTGTACTCCTGGTGGGTTGACCGAGACGGCGCAGCTGAGCTGTCGTCGGGTCTCGGCGAACCCCTGGCGCCGGGCCTCATCTACGCAGGCTTGGCGGGAGCGACGCGGACCCGCAGCGGGCGGCGTTCGACGAACACCCTTTGGGGTCGCTTGCAGGGCATGCACCTCGGTTCACGGAACGAGTTCTCGACCTTTCGCCGAAGTCTCGGCTCGATCCTGGCGGAGGGGCGAGGCGACAAGGAGATCGACGAGACCTACCTCACCTCGTGGATGCACACGCACCTTCGTGTCGTTGCCGTGCCGGTGGATGATGCAGACGTGCTCGACGGTCTCGAGACCGAGATCCTCGCCACACTCGACCCACCCCTCAATCTCGCGAAGATGCCGAAGAGCGCCGTGCGGTCGCGGTTGACCAAGCTGCGGAAGGTCCACGCTGGTGGCGCCGGCGCCGGCGAATCGGCGACCGGTGGCCGGGCATCGGCGGCAGCCGATGATTCGCCGATGCGGCTCCAGTTGGTCGTGCCGGGAGCTGAGTGGCAACGGATCGAACAGGCCGCGGCGGCCATGAATGTCGAGCCTGTGGAGTTCGTCCTCCAGGCGAGCTTGAGCAGTGCCGAGTCCGTGCTCGGGCCGAACACCGGCGACTCGTAGATCGCACGAGGATGGCACCTAGCGGCGCCGGAGCAGCAGCCTTCGGAGCCCCTCGCCAGCTGCGAGCAGGACCGCGCCGACACCGAGGGCGGTGGCGCCCGATGCGAGGCCCTCATCACTGGTCACAGGGACGGCGAGGAGCACGAACCCTCCGCCGACGAAGTAGAGGAAACCCACGAAGAAGGCCTTGATGAACCAGAACGGCACATCACCGCCCGAGCCCGAAGCAGCGCCGTCCTGGCCGCCCGTCGCGTCGGTGACGAAGATCGTCGTCTCCTGCAGCGCGGCTCGGGCGGCGACCGGATCGACCGCCATGAGGTCGATAGCGGCGATCAGGCCTGCATCGCCAAAGAAGGAGACCCTCGTCAGCCGTCCTGCGAACCAGAACGGTTCGGGGTTCGCATCGATGGTTGCTTGTTGCACGGATCCGGCGCCGAGCACTGCCACGACCCTCGGTTCGTCGCCGCGCTGCTGCTGGGCGAGCACGGTGCGTCGGTCGGTCATCGTCATGCCGACGGGCAGGTCCCCTGCGGGTACGAGTGCGAGGGCCAGCACGACACCGGCCATGGAGCCGAGCACGGTCAGCACGAACGGGAGTCCGAGGTTCGCCGACGCGAGCCCACCCGCCGTGGAGAGCACGATGACGAAAACCAGCATTCGCTGCATGCGTCGCCGCAAGGCACCAGGCGGTAGGCCGACCAGTGTTGGTCCGGCGCGCTCCCCAGGAATGGGGTGCCTGGCGAGGAAGGCCGGGAAGAACGCTGCGAGGCCTCGTGGCGCGGCTTGCACCTCGCGGACCCTACTGAGCGCTGAGACTCATCGCCTGGCGTATCGCGTTCGGTGCGATAGCACTCAACCTGGACGGCAGCCGCCGGGGACAGGTCACCACGACGGCGGGCACCGTAGCCACCAGTGGACGCGCGGCCTGACGGGCAGTGTGTCGGCGGGTCAAGAGCGCTGCTCCGTCGTCCAGCCGCGGAGCAGTCGCTGGCGATGCTCGTCGCCGAGCGGTCCGGACGGCAGCGCGCCGGCCTCGTCGAGCGCGGCGAGCAGTTCGCCGAGTTGGTGCTCGGTGTCGGCGTCCAGGTGCCAATCGCACCGGTCATCGCAGTCCCAGAGCAGGATTCGCTTGCCATCGCGTTCGAAGCGATGCGTCGATCGGCAGGGCCAGCCGTGGGTCGATCCCACCCTGTCGAACTGCGAGGCCAGCACGTCGAATTGCGGTTGGTTGGGCGCCTCGGTGTGCATCCAGATCGGGGACGGTCGGTCTCGGCTGAGCAGGACACGGACGTCCCAGGCGGTGCACCGGAGGAACGATGCGACCGACGGTGATGCCGAGACGGGGGCGTGGTCTGGCAGTTCGCTGAGGTCATCGTCGATCAGCAGCACGGGAGGGTCGTCACCCATGCCGAGCGGCACGACCCAGCGCACCACGGACTGGTTCTCGACCATCAGCGTGACGGCCCGCCCGTCGGGTCCAAGCCATGGGCCGGCGGTCACGACCTCCAGATCCTGCAGCGATACCACGTCGTCCTGGGTGTTCGCTGAACGCAGCGCTTCAGCGACCTCGGATGCGAAGAAGGACCTGAGCATGGCCGGAAGAGCGACGCCGGTCGACCGCTCCCAGGCGACCACGCGGGGCATGTTCGGCTCCGTCTGAGCATCGACGCCGAGCAGCGCAGCAGCTCTCGCCAAGTCGGAGGTCGCCACAGCCGAGATCGTCGCACAGGTCATGGGCGCCGTGAGGCCGTGGAGCGGGTGCATGGCTCCTCGGCTGCATGGTGTGTGCGGAAGGCACCGGCCGACGAGCGGACCGCAGATGGCCCGCGTGCGTAGTGTGCGGAGATGGCTGACTGGGCGACTCCGAACCTGCCTTCGCGTGCCTTCACCGTCACGTCGGCGTTCTTCGACGGGCTCGGCTTCGTCGAACGTTTCCGCGACGACGGGTGGATGATCCTCGCCCGAGGGGATCTCGTGTTGGAGTTCTTCCCGTATCCCGATCTCGACCCAGCGACGAGCTCGTTCGGCAGTTGCCTGCGACTCGACGACCTCGACGGGTTCTACGCCGTGTGCCTTGACGCCGGCATCCCCGAGGCCAACCACGGATGGCCTAGGTTGCACGCGCCCGCCGTGGATGGCTCGGGCCTGCGGATCGGCGCGCTGGTCGATCCCGACGGCTCCCTGCTGCGCCTCATCGCCAACCCGTGACGCGCCGCGCCCCGGCGCCAGCTTCGGTGACACTGTGACGAGTGTCATAGTCGTGCGCGCGACGAATGCGGGAGGTGCCACGTCGTTAGGGGTGAGGAGGAACGACGTTGTCTGTCTCACCAGCGTCGAGAGGGCCGCGGGCTCCCGACGTTCCGAGGGATCCGGCCGCAGCCGGCGGCGAACGCGACGCGGAGGTGTTCGCGGCGCTCTACGAGCAGCTGCGCAGGTTCGCGGCGGTGCTGTCGCCGCTGACCGTGGATCCGGACGACCTGCTGCAAGAAGCGGTGGCGCGCACGCTCGCGAAGGGCCCGCTCCATCACCTCGACAATCCCGGCGCGTATCTGCGGGTCGCGATGAAGAACTTGGCGAGCGATCAGTACCGCAGGGCTGCGGTAGCCGTAGCCAAGGCGCCGCGTCCGGAGATCGCATGCGTCGATGACTACCCATCGGATCTTCGATTGCTCGAACAGCTTGATCCTGTCGACCGAGCGGCGTTGGCCCTGGTCGTCCTCGACGGCCAGAGCTACTGGGAAGCGGCGGCGACCCTCGGTCTGAGCGTGCCCGCCCTGCGGAGCCGGCTGATGCGGGCAAAGCGAATCCTTCGGCGGTTGTACGCCCAACACGACCGTGACGGAGAAGGAGGGGCGATGTGATGCGAGACGAACTGCAGCGCTACGCAACGCGCGGCACTCCCGCGGGAAGCGACGTCGTGCTTTCTCGTGCGGCCGAGGTTGCGTCGACGCCGTCGGCGTACGTGCCTGACCCGACCGGGCGTCAGCGGCCATGGCGCGCCGTGGCGATGGTGGCTCTGGTCCTCCTCATCGCCGGATTGGTGAGCGTGCTTGCCGCAGTCCTGACCGAGGGAAGTCGTTCGGGCCGAGTGCTCTCCGACGCCGATGACTCGTCCGACACGGCCGATGCGATGACGTATGAGGAGCGCAAGGCCGAGGTCGAGCAGCACTGGGCATCCGTGGAAGCGGGTCAGTGGACTCGCTACAGCGGTGAGCCGGGCATCGTCGGCGCCGATGTCCCTGATGGCTGGGTGCTCCTGCGGTCGTCGGCTGACGCGCTTCGGGAAGCCGCCCAATCGGGCATCCCCGTGTACGACGCCCCGGACGGGACGGTGTTGGGATACGACTTCGCCAACCTCGGCTACGTGCCCAAGGAGGTCGCCGAGGCGCCGGGCTTCGACCAAACCGCACTCCGGGCGGCAAAGTTCGGCTGCGACATCGTCGCTGACCCCGGATGTCAGGACCGGCTGACAACCACCCTGGCTGACGACTGACGGCTGACGGTGCGCTGCCTGAACGGCGGTTCAGCCGAACGAGTGTGCAGATCGCGTCGCTATCGCACCGAATCTGCACACTCGATTCGCCGGGACAGCTCCGTCGGCCGAACGGACTCGCCCGGTCCGACGCAAACCTCAGGAGACGCGTAGGGGGAGGGTGCGGGGGCCGCGGACCTGGCCGCCGGCCCAGCGGACGGCGTCGGGGTCGTCGATGGTGAAGTCCGGGTAGCGCTCGAGCCAGGTCTCGATAGCGACGCGCATCTCCATGCGGGCCAGGTTGGACCCGGCGCAGCGGTGGATGCCGAGGCCGAAGGTTGCATGGCGGTTCTCGGGGCGGTCGATGATCACCTCGTCGGCGTGGTCGAAGTGCTCGGGGTCCCGATTGGCGGCGGGGAATGGCAGCAGCACCCAGTCGCCTGGCTGCATCGGGCAACCGCCGATCTCGACCTCTTCGGTGACCTTGCGGGCCATCGTCACCGGCGCGTAGGCCCGCAGCAGCTCCTCGATGGCGAAGGGCATGACGTCGGGGTCCTCGATCAGCCGCCTGCGGTCGTCGGGGTGCTGGGCCAGGTGCCACAGCGAGGCGCCGATGGAGCTCCACGTCGTGTCGATGCCGGCGATGATCAGCAACGCCATCGTCCCGCCGACGTGCGTCCACTCCAGCGGCTCGCCGCCGTGGGTGGCGTTGAGCAGGTGCGTCGTCAGGTCGTCGCGCGGGTTGTCGACGTGGTCGAGGATCTGGTCGCGCAGGTACTCGAACATCATGATGCGCGGCTGGGGCCGCTCCATGAAGGGCAAGTCGACGAGCTCGAGCTGGATGTACTCCTTGAGGAGCTGGTCGTCCTCGAGCGGCAGTCCGAGGATGTGGCACACGATGCGGCCTGGGATGTTCTCGGCGTAGTCGTGCGCGGCGTCGATCACCGACTGCGACGACACCCGGTCGAGCAGCTCGTTGCACCACGCCTTCGTGATCGGCTCCAGCTTCTGGATGGCCTTGGGGCCGAGCGCCTCGAGGATCAGCCGGCGGGCCTCGGCGTGGAACGGCGGATCGCTGGTGATCGGCGGGGCCATGCCGACCGGCGGGGACATGAAGATCGGGTCGTCGCTGACGATGATCCCGCTCGAGGTGAAGTGCTCGGTGTCGTAGGCGATGGCCGCCACGTCCTCGTGGCGCGTCGGCAGCCATACGCCGCCGTAGCGGTCCGAGTGGGCGACGGGACACGACTGGCGCAGCTCGTCCCAGATCGGGAACGGGTCCGCCGCCCAGGTCGGATCCGTGTGGTCGAAGTCGGTCGCCCAGTCGCTGACCGGTGGATGGTTGCCCGTCATGTCGTTCCCCCGTCGTGGCTCGGCCCGCTCCCGCAGCGTGGCCGGCTCAGTCGTGCAGTATCGCACGGCGTCGCCGGGACCTACCCGCCAGGCTCCGACCCGGGGCGCTCATCGCCGGTACGGTCTCGGTCGTGGAGGTTCGGCGGCTGCAGGTGCAGAGGTATCGCTCGCTGCGTGACGTCACCGTCGACTTCGGCCAGGTCACGGTCGTGGTGGGTCCCAATGGCTCGGGCAAGTCGAACCTGTACCGGGCGTTGCGTCTCGTTCACGCCTGCGGCGAGGGCACGGTGGCACGGGCCATCGTCGCCGAGGGCGGCATGCCGTCGATCCTGCATGCGGGCCGTGGTCGAACGCTGTCGACGGTCGAGCTCGGGATCGACCTCGAGGACATGACCTATGAGGTGGCGCTCGCCACTGTCGGCCCGGGTGGCGGGTTCCCAGGCGATCCGGTCGTCAAGACCGAGCAGATCCTGCTGCCGGGCACGGGCAAGCGGCGCGTCGACCTGCTCGATCGTGCGGGCACCACGGCTTTCGTGCGCGACGACGACGGCAATCGGGTGACCTTCCCGGCGGCCTTCCACTCGTCGGAGTCCGTGCTGTCCCAGCTCGTCGACGCTCGGCAGTTCCCCGAGCTCGTCTACGTGCGAGAGACGCTTCGCCAGATGCGGTTCCACCATCACCTGCGCACCGACGACGACGCGCCGGCGCGCGCGCCCAGCCTGGGCACGCGCACGTTGGCGGTCGCCGACGACGGGTCGGACCTCGCAGCGGCCTTGGCGACGATCGAGCGGTACGGCGACGGGCCCGCGCTGCAGCGCTGCGTCGCCGACGCCTTCGACGGCGCCGAGGTGGCCATCGTCGAGGACCGATCCGGGCGCGTCGAGATCGAGCTGCGCACGGGCGCGATCGCCCGGCCGCTGACGGCGCCCGAGCTCTCCGACGGCCAGCTGCGGTTCCTGTTCCTCGCCGCGGTGCTGCTCTCACCCCGACCGCCGGTGCTCGTGGTGCTCAACGAACCCGAGACGAGCCTGCACGTCGACCTGTTGCCCGCGCTGGCGGAACTCGTGGCGACGGCGTCGGAGCGCACGCAGATCGTGCTCACCACCCATGCCTCGGCGCTGGCCGAGGCGCTCCTCGGCCACGACGACACGGTCGGTGTCGAGCTGCACCTGCGCAACGGCACGACAGCGACGCGGGCGATCTGAGCATCCCGGCGGCGGCACCTACGGTGGTCGTTGTGGGTGATGGGGGTGCCGCACCGAAGCGGAAGGCTCGGCTGCTGCGACGCACGTTTGCGGCCGCAACCTGGGTCGCGGCGATGGTCGCGCTCGCTGTCCTGCTGATCGCAGTGTTGCGACCGGCCGATGTGGCCCTGGTGCGGTCGCTGTTGGGCGTCGCGGTGCTCGCGGTGGCGGCGGGGGCGCTCCTGCTGCTCGCCGCGCTGGTGAGCTCGACACGATGGGGGGTGCGCTGGGCCACCGCCAGCGTTGGCGTCGTGATGATCGGCACGGCAGTGGTGGGCACCATGGTGATCGGATCCGTGGTGGGCTTCCGAGCCGACCGCCCGATCCAACAGCTGCCGGTGCAGGGCACCGACCTCACCGTGGCCGTGGTGCAGGGCGACAGCGACGTGGAGGTGCCGGCTGTCGTGCTGTGGGGCCGCCTCGGACCGCTGCCGCGCGAACAGACCGTCCTGCTGCCACCAGGCCCGTGCGACGTGACCGTCTCCTCGCCCAGCTCTCGCCAGATCGAGGTTCGCATCGCCTACTCGGGGTCGAGCGACTGCATGGTGGAGGGCGTGGCGGAGGTGGTGCGGTACGAGGTGGGTGACGACGGCTGGACCGTTCGTCAGGTCCCGACGTAGGTCCGAGGCTCGGCTCGACTCGACTCGACTCGGATCGAGGCACGGCATCGTCCGACGGGAATCGAACCGGCAGATCGCGTCAACACGTGACCGAATCTGCCGGCTCGATCGGGGAACTCACCGCGCGAACCCGCGAGGCCGATCGAGGCGCGAGCCGACCGTCCGATCTGAGATCGAGTGAGCAGATCGCGTCGATATCGCACCGGATCTGCACAGTCGATCGGCGCGCGAAGAGTTCGGATGGTGACCGCTCGTCGTTCACCTCCGTGTCGCCGGCGGGTCACCTGGCCCTGTGAGGTTGTCCGCCGCGCGGGCGGACGGCCGTGTGGGAGGAGACGAGCAGGTGCGTGTACGACGGGACCCTCGACGCCGTGTCCGGCGGGTCAGCGCAGCGGTGGCGGGAACGATGGCGGTTGCCCTGGTGCCGACCCTCGGTGCGGCGCCGGCGAGCGCCGACGCCGGTGACCTGATCATCTCCGAGGTGTGGTCCGGCGGCAGCAGCAACGGCACCTACGCCGCCGACTGGTTCGAGATCACCAACACGGGCGCCACCGCAGTCGACATCACCGGCTGGAAGGTCGACGACAGTTCGGCGTCGTTCGCCAGCGCCGTCGCCCTCAGCGGCGTCACCTCGATCGATCCCGGCCAGTCCGTCGTGTTCGTCGAGGGCACGGCGACCCAGGCCACGGCGCTGACCACGGCGTGGTTCGGCGCCTCGCCCCCGTCGGGCTTCACCATCGGCACCTACAGCGGGAGCGGCATCGGCCTCGGGTCTGGCGGCGACGCCGTCAACCTCTACGACAGCGGCGGCACGCTCGTGACCAACGTCAGCTTCGGCGCCGCAGGCACCGCCACGACCTTCGACAACGCCGCCGGCGTGGTCGGCGCTATCTCGACGCTGAGCGTCGTCGGCACCAACGGTGCTTTCGTCTCCGATACCGGCGGCGAGACGGGATCGCCCGGCACGATCGTCGGCGGCCCCGCCGCCGTCACCGACGTCGACCTGTCGACCTACGTGCGGGTCGGTCGCTACGACCTGCCCGAGCCGACGCGCACGACGCCACCGGACGGCACGAACCTCCTGGCGCAGGAGGTCTCGGGTGTCACGTACAACCCGACGACGGACTCGCTGTTCGTCATCGGTGACGGCGGGACCTCCGTCACCCAGGTCTCCAAGACCGGCGCGCTCATCGACACGATGACCCTTGCGCCCGGCTCCAGCCCGCAGGGCACCGAGTTCTACGACCCCGAGGGGATCACCTACGTCGGCGGCGGGAACCAGTTCGTCATGGTGGAAGAGCGCGACCGCCAACTCAACCTGTTCACCTACGCGCCCGGCACGACGCTCACGCGCAGCGCCGTGCAGACCGTGGACCTCGGCACCTTCGAGGACAACACCGGCCTCGAGGGGCTGACGTATGACCCCCTCACCGGCGGCTACATCCCGGTCAAGGAGATCTCGCCGCTCGGCATCTTCCAAACGGGCGTCGACTTCGGCGCCGGCACCGCCACGAACGGGTCGCCGTCGACCGTCAACTCGACGAACCTGTTCGACCCGGCGTTGACGGGCATGACGGACTTCGCCGATGTGTACGCACTGTCGAACATCCCCTCGATGACGGGCGAGGCCCATGAGGCCAACCTGCTGATGCTCAGCCAGGAGGACGGGCGCATCATCAACATCGACCGGTCCGGCGTCATCGACTCGACGCTGACGATCGTGTCCGACCCGGGCAACCCGCTGTCGGTGCCGAACCAGCAGCACGAGGGCCTGACGATGGACCACGACGGCAACCTCTACGTCGTCAGCGAGAACGGCGGCGGCGACATCGATCACCCGCAGCTGTGGGTGTACAGCCCGTCGGCCGCGCCGAACCAGGCACCGACCGACGTGGCGCTGACCAACCAGACGACCTCGCTCGCCGAGAACACCAACACGGTGACCCGCCTCAAGGTCGCCGACGTCGAGATCACCGACGACGGCCTCGGCACCAACGACCTCGCCGTGACCGGTCCGGACGCGGCCTCGTTCGAGGTCGACTCGAATGGCCTCTACATCGCCGCCGGCACGACCCTCGACTACGAGACGCAGATCTCCTACGAGGTGTCGGTCACCGTCGACGACACGACCGTCGGCGGCACGCCGGACGCCACGAGCACGCCGTACACGTTGACCCTCACCGACGTCGTCGACGAGTCGACCACGTTGGCGAACCTCGTCATCTCCGAGGTGTCGCCGTGGAGCAGCGGCAGCGCCCCGTACGGCGCCGACTGGTTCGAGGTCACCAACAACGGCGGCGAGGCCGTCGACCTGACCGGCTATCGCATGGACGACAACTCCAACGCCTTCGCCAACTCGGTCGAGCTCGTCGGCGTGACCAGCCTCGAGCCGGGCGCGTCGGCCGTGTTCGTCGAGGGTGACGGCACGACGATCGCCAACTTCGAGACCGCGTGGTTCGGGGGCTCGGTGCCGTCGGGCTTCACGATCGGTTCCTACAGCGGCGGCGGCATCGGGCTCAGCACGGGCGGCGACGCCGTGAACCTGTTCGACCCGAGTGGCGATCGAGTCACCGGCATCAGCTTCGGCGTGGCCACCACCGGCCAGACCTTCGACAACACCGTGGGCGTCGGCGCCACGACGCTCCCGCTCCCGCCCGTGGCGACGCTCAGCGTCGACGGGGTCAACGGAGCGTTCGTCGCGGCAGATGCCATCGAGACCGGATCGCCCGGGACGAAGGCCACGACGCTGATCGTGTCCGAGGTGTCGCCGTGGAGCAGCAGCGGCACGTCGTACGCCGCCGACTGGTTCGAGGTCACCAACACCGGCGCCGGTCCGATCGACATCAGCGGCTGGAAGATCGACGACAACTCCAACTCGCCCGTCGGCGCCGTGGCGCTGATGGACGTGACCTCGATCGCGGCCGGTGCGTCGGTCGTGTTCGTCGAGGGAACTTCGGGCACGGCGACCGCGCTGCAGTCGGCGTGGTTCGGCGCTGCCATCCCGGTCGGACTCCAGGTCGGCTCCTACAGCGGCTCCGGCGTCGGCTTCGGCGGCGGCGGTGACGCCGTGAACCTCTTCGACGCCTCCGGCGCCCGGGTGACGGGTGTCGACTTCGGGCCGGCGACGACCGGGTTCACCTTCGACAACGCTGCCGGCATCGCCGGCACCATCTCGGCCCTGAGTGTCGCCGGCGTCAATGGTGCCTTCCTCGCCGTCGATGGCCACGGGACGGGATCGCCGGGTCGCATCGCCGGCTCGCCGGTGACCCGCATCGCCGGCACCGTCACCGACGAGGCGACGACGGGTCCCGTCGTCGGACTCAGCGTGTGGCTGTACAACTCGGCGAACGCCGTCGTGGCCACCACGACAACCGACGGCACCGGCGCCTATGGCTTCGACGTCAACGCCGGCGTCGACTACAAGGTGCGCTTCGTCGGCAACGCAACCTACGGCGGCGAGTACCACGCCAACGCCACGAACCTGGTCGGCGCGACGCCCGTGAACGTGCTGCTCGACTCGACGGCCACCGTCGACGCGGCGCTCACGCCCAAGGCGCAGCTTGCGTCGGTGACGGGCACGATCACCGACGGCGTCTCCGGCGCCCCGGTGCCGGGCATGAAGGTGACGCTGTACCGCAACGGCGCCGTGGTGCGGGTGCTGACCTCCGATGCCGCCGGCCAGTTCGCCACGGCGAGCCTGGACCCGACGGGCACCTGGACCGCCCGCTACTGGGACCCGAGCGGCGTCGTGTACGCCACGAGCTGGTTCGACGAGCGGCCGACGCAGTGGACCGCCGACACGTTCACGATGACGGGCGGCACCACGACGAACCTGTCGACCCGCATGTGGCAGCAGGCCGACACGGTCACCGTCGGGGGCACGATCACCGACGTCGACACCACGGCGCCGCTGGGCGGCATCGAGGTGAAGCTGTTCAGCAACGACAAGGTCGCCGCGACTGCGGTGACCCAGCCCGACGGGTCCTACGCCTTCACCGGTGTGCTGCCCGGCACCTACAAGGTGCGCGCCCGCAGCACCGACGGCAGCTACCGCACGGGCTGGTGGGTGAACCGCAACAGCCTCGCCGCCGCTGATCCGCTGGTGGTGGCTGCCGACAACCTCGCCGTGGACATCGCCCTGCGGTCGTTGGTGGCGGCGGCCTGACGGCTCGGCGGCTGACGGATCGGCGGCTGGCTGCGACCGAGACTGATCAACGGCGATTCGGAGGCTGGCTGCGGCCGCGGCTGGTGAACGGCGATTCGGCCGAACGAACCGGCAGATCGCGTCGATATCGCACCGTATCTGCACAGTCGATCTGCCGAAGGAGCGCTCGCGTGTGCACCGGCGACAGGGCGCCGTCAGGGACACCAAGGTCCGTCAACGTGCGCGGCTAGCGTGACTGCTCGCTGTTCTCGGGAGGAATCATGCGTCGATCCGTGAGCCATGTCGCAGCCGCCGCAGTGCTGGCCGTGCCTGGAGCGCTGGTGCTCGCCAGCGCACCGTCGTCGGCGGCGCCGATGTCGGCGACCTTCGCCTGCACCGGGGCACCGGAGGACTTCGTGGTGCCGGCAGGCGTGACGTCGTTGCAGGTCGAGCTGCGCGGCGCTCAGGGCGGCGCCGGCAGCGCTGATGGCGCCAATGGCGGCCTGACCTCCACCACCATCGCCGTGACACCGGGCGAGACGCTGCAGGTCAACGTCGGCTGCGCCGGTGGCGATCTGTTGGACGCCGCTGGGGGAGTCGGCGGCTACAACGGCGGCGCCGACGGCGGCGACGGGCTGTTCGGCGGCGGCGGTGGCGGCGGTGCGTCCGACCTCCGGCGTGGCGGGACGACGCTGGCTGAGCGCGTCGCGGTCGCCGGGGGTGGCGGTGGCGGGGCGAGCGGTGGTGACAATGCTGGCTTGGGCGGCGCTGGGGCCGAGAACGGGGTCGCCGGGGGCGACTCGACGGCGTGCGGTCCGTGCGCCGGCGGCGGCGGTGGCGGTACGGCATCCGCCGGTGGCGTCGGCGGCTCCGGGACGACGGCCGGTGGTCCGGGGACCGCAGGTGTGCTGGGGATCGGCGGCGAGGGCGGGCCCGGTGACAGCAACCCCCAGACCGGAGGCAGCGGCGGCGGAGGTGGCGGCGGCGGTGGCGGCGGCGGCGGCGGAGGCGGTGCAGGCACGGTCGGGACCAGCGCCGGCGGCGGTGGTGGTGGCGGCTCAAGCCTCGGGCCCGTCGGCACCACGTTCACCGCGGGCGTGCAGGCCGGCGACGGCTCGGTGACCATCACCTATGACCCGGACGCACCGACCACGACCACCGCGCCGAGCACAACCACGTCGACGGCAGCCGCCGCGGTCGTCACGCCCGCCTTCACCGGCTGATCGCCGCCGCGGTCGTCACGCCCACCTTCACCGGCTGACGTTGCACAGCCTGAACGGTGGTTCAGTCGAACGAGTGTGCAGATCGCGTCACTATCGCACCGAATTTGCACACTCGATTCGCCGGGACATCGTGCATCGGCCTTTGTTGGCCGTGTCGCGACGACCGTTGGTCAGGTTCTGGCCGGCGTCGACTGGTGGCGCCACGCGGCCCAGGCGCCGGTCGACCAGAGGGCGACCACGATGAGGACCGGCTGGAACAGCAGGCGCACGGCCCGAGCGGCGTCGCTGTCGAGGCCGAAGGCGGCGTCACCGTCGACGTACTGCGAGACGTTGCCGGGGAAGATGGCGACGAAGAACGCTGCAGCCACCCACCCGAGCACGACCCGAGAGCGGGGGAGCGCAGCCAGCGCCGCGCCGAGGGCGATCTCGACGATGCCCGACAACACCACGACGAGATCGGCATCGAGCGGCACCCACCCGGGCACCTGCGCCTGGAACTCGGTGCGCGCCCACGTGAGGTGCCCGAGCCCGGCCAGCACCAGTGCCACCCCCAGCACGATGCGCACGACGTGCTGCGCCTGGGACGGCTGCTCCTTCGACGGCTCGGCCCCGGATGGCTCGGTCACGACGGCAGCAGGCGCTTGGTGTCCCGCTCGGACTCGAGGATGGTGTGCATCGCCGCCTTGGTCTCGGCCGCCGACGCCGCCAGGTTCGTCCGCTCCTCAGGGTCAACCGTGAGGTTGTGCAGCTCCCACTCCGGGTCGGCATCAAGTCCCCGGTCGTTGGGGGAGATGGCACCCCGATCGGCGTGCCACGCCCGCAGGCCCTCGTGGTAGTGGTTCAGCTTCCACAGCTCGGGAGCACCGTCGGGGCCGGTCGGCAGCGGGGCGACCACGGACTCGATGCAGGTGAGCGCATCGATGGCGTCGAACGGCTCACCCGTCAGCAGGTTGCGTTGCTTCACACCTCGGGTCACGTCGTCCTCGGTCATGAAGTACACGGGGGCTGCGACGCTGGCGGCCGCCGTAGTGCCGGTGAGCAGGTCACTGAGGTCGCGGCCGGGCAACAGGCGCACCTCGGTGTGGCTGGCGCCGAGCGACGCGGCGGCGGCCTCGACGTCGGCGCCGACGAGGCCCAGCAACGTCGGGATGAGGTCGACGTGGCTCGTCGGAATCTCGATGCCGTCGGCCGACGCCGCGATGCCGGGGCCCTTGACGACCATGGGCACCCGCAGCGCCTCGTCGTAGGCGTTAGCCCACTTCTGCTGCATGCCGCCGTGGGCGCCGAGCAGGTCTCCGTGATCGGAGGTGAACACGACGATGGTGTCGTCCGCCATGCCCGATGCCTCGAGGGCGTCGAGGATCCTGCCGATGGCCTGATCGACCAGCCGCAACAGGTGGTAGTAGAGGCGGCGGTAGGCGCCATCGGGCGGCTGGTGCGCCACCATCTGGGGCCACAGTTGGGTGAACTGCTCCTGGCACGCCGGGCGGCCGGCGAACGCATCGGCCTGCGACGGCGCGGCGGGGATCTCGGGGACGCTCGGATCGAGCTCGTAGCCGAGCAGCAGCTCGTAGATGCCCCCGGCGAAGGCGATGTCGTGGGGGTTGACGAACGAGGCGACCGCCAGCCACGGGCCGTCCTGTGCGGCCTTCGCCAGCTCCGCGAACACGTCGGCGACCTCCTCGGCGTAGAGGGGGTCGCGCACGGTGCCGCAGTTGTTCTTGGCGGCGCCGTGGGGCTCACGGCCGATCCACCCGGAGAAGCCGAACGGGTCGAGGCGGTCGGCGGTCAGGTAGGCGGCGACGGCGTCTCGGTCGACGACCCCGTCGTCGTCGCAGGTGGCCAGACCGAACCCGTCGGCCGATGGCAGGTCGGCATGGCTGATGTGCCACTTGCCCCGGTAGTGCGTGTCGTAGCCGGCGGCGCGGAACCAGTGGCCGAGCGTCGGCACACGGCGGGGGTCGAGCCAGTGCATCGACGGGTCGTCGGGCCCCTTGGCGATGCCGTCGGTCTGCGACACGTGGTGCAGCGACGGGTACTGGCCGGTGAACATCGTCGCCCGGCTCGGCACGCAGGCCGTGGCGCCGACGTAGTGGCGGTGCAGCTCGAGGCCACCGTCGCGGATGCGGTCACGCGCCGGCAGGTGCTCACGCCGAAAGCGCGTCACCGCCGGTGTCTCGTACGGCGTCGGGTAGCGCTCCTCGTCGGTCATGATCACGAGGACGTTCGGCTTGGTCATGGCGGCGCACGCTACCGCCCGACCGGGCGTACGAGTCCGAGCCGGGCGCCGCAGGCCGCCGCCTAGGCTGCGAGCCGACGGCGCAGCGCGAGCCGGCGATCACATGACCATGGGGGCCGGGGTGCCCATCGAGACGCCCCGCCCGAGGCCCGGAGGTGGGCAGATGACCGATCGGACGGCGACACCGGCGACCCGTGCAGCGATCGACACGATGGCGGCGTCGCTGCCGTGGGACGACGACGCCGACGTCGGCGACGCCACCCGAGGCTTCGTCGGCCGATCGGCGCAGCGTCAGGTCATGGCCGCCGACGGTCGGGTCGTGTGGGACCTCGACGCCTACGAGTTCATGCGTGGAGCAGACGCGCCCGACACCGCCAACCCGAGCCTGTGGCGCCAGGGGCAGCTGCTCATCGAAGACGGGCTGTTCGAGGTGGTGCCGGGCGTCTACCAGCTGCGCGGGTTCGACCTGTCGGTGATGAGCATCATCGAGAGCGACACCGGGGTCATCGTCATCGACCCGCTGATCAGCTCCGAGACGGCGGCCGCGGCGTTCGCCCTCTACACCGAGCATCGGGGCGAGCGCCCGGTGCGGGCGATGATCTACACCCACTCGCACGCCGATCACTTCGGCGGGGTGAAGGGCATCATCACCCAGGAACAGGTCGACGCGGGCGAGGTCGCAGTCATCGCGCCCGAAGGATTCCTGCACCACGCCATCGCCGAGAACGTGTTCGCCGGCACGGCCATGACGCGCCGAGCCGGCTACATGTACGGCGCGGCCCTCGACCGGGGGCCGGCGGGCCAGATCGGCGCCGGACTGGGACAGACGACATCGACGGGCACGGTCTCGCTCATCGCGCCGACGATCGACATCACCCACACGGGTCAGACGCTGACCGTCGACGGGGTGGAGATCGTGTTCCAGGTCACGCCGGGCACCGAAGCGCCAGCGGAGATGAACTTCTACTTCCCGCAGCACCGGGCGCTGTGCACGGCCGAGAACACGTCGCACAACCTGCACAACATCCTCACCATCCGCGGGGCGGTGGTGCGCGACGCCCACGCCTGGTCGCGGTACCTGACCGAGACGATCGACCTGTGGG
>CAZYKR010000004.1:23722-39607 GCA_964648005.1 uncultured Iamiaceae bacterium | reverse complement strand
ACCAACCAACCCGACACCACACCCACCCAAGCGCGAACCGCATCAACCAGCCCCACCCGGTCCATGGTCGCCATCGACCACCACCTCGCCCTCCGCCACGGCGACGGGACCATTACGCTCCTCGACGTTGACGCAACCGCCGAAGTCGCTGTCGCAAGGCTCCGGGTACGGGAATTGACCGCGCTTCCGCCTGCGCCCTCAGACCCCACGAGCGCTCGAGTCCTAGGTCTCGATGTCGATCCCGGGGTGGTGGCCAAGCTGCGGCTCCTTGGATGATGGCTTGCGTTCCCCAGAGCAGGCTGAGGTCGCGGTAGGCGCATCGGGGCTAAGGCGTTCCCCCCGTTAGGCAGCGACGGTTCTGGCGTTGTGTCCGTCCGTGCGACTGCCGTCGGCGGGTGTTCGCAAGCGACGGCTCGGGGAACCCGGCAGCTGGCCTCGACCGAGAGTGCGAACGAACACCCAAGTCGGCTGCCCGGCCGGGTTCTTCGTCGCCGTCACGACCCAGGCCCGAACTCGAGAAAGCAGCAGCCGATGCGCGACGTGATCCGATCCTCCACCCATCCGCCCGATTCCGCGACTGTCCCAAGGGCGCAAGCGTCGTGGGCTGATGCAATTGATGAACTCGTCTCGGTCGCCAGTCTCCGTTTCGGCGGCGGCGCCGAATCTTACGCCGCTGTCATCGAGGCCTTCTCGCCCGAGGCACCCGACGTCCAGAGCGCCTTCGCGGAGGTCTCGCCGTGTTGACCCCGGACCAACTCCGCAGCCGACTTGCCCTCGATTGGCGGGTCATCGAGGCAATGGCCTGCCCGACCTTCGTTGGACACGCCTACGCCACTCGTGCCGACCTCGACACGGACCACAACCGCATCACCAGCGCCGACGATGGCCACCGCGCCCGCTTCTACCGGCTCGTGTTCAACGTGCCCACCCTCGCCAAGGGCGGCGCCCTCACACCTCGGACCGACGTCGGTGTCGACCTCGGCGTAGCCGGCTACCCGATCGCCGAACCGACCTCCTGGTGTCTCACCTCGCCCTCGCCGTGGTCGCCGCACTTCGAGCCGAACTCTGGGTCGATCTGCACCGGCACCATGTGGCAAACCGGCGATGGTGAGCAACTCCTCGGCCACCTCGTCGTGCACATCGCGCGCCTGCTGAACTGGCAGGAAGACGTGCGAGGGGGACGGCCGAGCTACAACGGCTACAACGCTGGGTCCATCGACCACTGGCTCGATCGCTACCAGGCCAGGCCGCTAAACCCCGAGCTGCGGTACCCGGTACTGCCTGCGTGGCTGTTCGGCCAGGTCGAGGAACCCCAATTCGAGTTCGTGAGCGAGCCGCAGGCGACGTTCGAGTGGCAGTCGTGATGGATGATCCGCTGTTCGTCCTACATCCGAACCGGAGCACCCTGCCCTACCGCGACCGGGAGCTCGCGGCTCCGTTGGCGCAGCGATTCACAACCTCCGTACCAGCAGATGGGGAGCCCTTCGAACTGCTCGTACGAGATGACGTGGCGGAGGAGGTCCGTCGGCTGGCCGAGCGTTCTCATCCCAATGAGTGGTTCGGCCTGCTGCTGGGACGGTCGTTCCACGACAATCTCGGCGAGTACACCATCGTCGTCGCCACAGTGAGCCCGCCGTCGTTCACCTCGGCGCGCGGGCACTTCCACGTCGACCAACTCCAGAGCGCAGCGGCCGCCAGAGAGGCTCTCGAACGGCACCCGATGCTCGACACGGTTGGCTGGTGGCACTCGCACGCCGCGCCCAGCGGCTACTCCCTCGTGGACCGCACTGAGCAGCGCAGTTGGCATTCCCCTCACCAGGTCGGACTCCTCGTGTTCGCCAGCGGCGCGCCGTGGGCTGTCGCCTACCAAGGACCCGACGCCCGGCCGCTCGAGCTCGCAATGCCCGACGCTCACGTTCAGTCGGCCGCCGCCCCTCCCCATGACGATGCGGGCTCGGTCCGATCAACCAGCGGCTTGGGCCCAGCTCCTTCCGCGCAGCTGCATTTCGACGTGCCTTCTCCGATGCCGGGCGGCTGGGGCGAGATCGCGTCGCCCGCCGAGACGGCGCGCCGCCCCGATGCATCGGCCGAGCCGCTCGCACCGGACGGGCCGGCAGCCGCCGCGAGCACCCCGATCGGATGGTGGTGGTGGGCGGCCATCGCTGCGAGCATGGCGGGATCGCTGACGCTCGCAGCTCTGGCGACCATCTCGCGCTGAGCTCCCGGCGGCGGCCCTCTTGTCGTGGCCGGTGTCCGTCCGGGTCGGCGCGGCTGCGGGGTGATCCCTCCTGACGGGCGCTGGGGCAGTCGCCTCGGCTCTTGGCCACGGCAAACGCCGGACTCGCCGCCGTAGCCCAAACCTCCGGAGGTCCGCCGATGCCCGACGACACCCAACTGCGTGGAGGAACCGCAATGGCCGCCGCTCGCCCGCCGGTACCGCCCCCAGTCCAACGGCCGCTCACCCGCCCGGCACTCACCGTCACCGAGCTCATCGCCAACCTGTGCCGATCAAGCGCCCAGCCCGGCGCATGCGCGTGCTGCGCGCCCGGGCAGCCGCCGCTGGCCCCTCTCCTCCTCGATCTGATGATCGCCAGCACGGGGCATCGACGGTGAGCGCCTTGCTGGTTGCCGCCATCGTCATCGCCGCGACCGCGTTCGGTCTGCTCGTACGAGCGGTCGCAGAGCCCGGCGACTCGGGACGGACCGGATTCGGTCGCGGCGGGCCCGTATCCGTCGCCAGCCACGAGTTCGACCTGGCAGCCTGGGCCGCACGCTCCCCTCAGCCCGAGGGATGGACGGACGGCGCTGCCCCGCTCCCCCCGGAGCCGCCGACCTTCACGTGGACCAACGATCCACCGCCCGGCGCCCACGTCGATTCGCCCATGACCTTCGTTGACACGCCACCGAGGCGAGGGGCCATGTGCTTCCTCACTGGGGAACCCGTAGAGGCCTGCACCTGCGGCCGTCACGCTTGACGAGCGTGCCCATGAACATCCCGTCCGCCCGGCCACAACGCCGGAAGCTGCCCAACGAAAGGCCAAGACATGCCTACAACCGCCGATGATCTGCACTCCCGGTCCATCGCGGCCGGCTACGACCCCGCCGTGCTGCAGGAGGCGACCGTCCTTGTCGTCGGTGCAGGGGCGCTCGGCCAGAACGTCGCTCTCAACCTCGCCCTGGCAGGCGTTGGTCACCTGATCGTGGTCGACTTCGACCACTTCGAGCCCCACAACGCCACCAAGTCGCCGCTGTACCCGGCTGAGGACGACCGCCGGCGGTGGGGCGATGGCAAAGCCGTGACTGTCGCGCATCGCGTCCTCAGCCACATGACAGCCGCGAACCCCACCTCGCACTACGCACACGCTGCGGTGCAGAGCCTCGGTGACGGGATCGTGGCCGCCGTCGACGCCGTGGTGAGCGCCGTGGACAACCCAAGAGCACGGGCCTGGCTCACCGAGCGGGCGAAGGTGACCCACACTCCCCTGTTCGAGGGCGGGTTCCACACTGCCGGGTTCACCGTCGGCCGCTTCGACGGTGACCCCGCCACCGCCTGCTATCGCTGCATCAATCCTCAACTCGACGGCGCCTTCTCCTGCGGGCGCTACGCCAATCTCGCAGCAGCCAACAACGTCATACCCGCCATCCAGAACACGGCCGCCGTCACCGCTGGCTACCTCGCCGAGCAACTCATCATGGAGCTGCTCGGCCGCTCCGACCCCGACGGGCCCACGCGCCTCTTCGGGGACCTGCGCACCTTCGCCGCCACCCCGGCCCGCGTCGTCCCCGTCGCCGCGTGTCCCGGACGCCACTTCGACTACCAGCCCGGCCCCGTACTGAGCACCCCGCCGGAAGGCGACGCCTACACCCTCCTCGGCGACATCGCCCGCCTCCTCGTCCACGACGCCTCCGTCCTTCTGCCTGAAGAGACGGTCATCACCATGCCGTGCACCGGACCAACATGCCCCAACACTGCCGCCGTTGGGGCGGCCGTCTCGGCCTGGGCGGCGGCCCCCCGCTGCAGCGAATGCGACGGACCATGGCCCGTCGACCCGAGTCGGTCCGGGCCACACACCGAATCTTGGCTCACCTTCGACAGCCCCCACGCCCTACTCGAGCGGCCACTGCGGAGTCTCGGCTACGGACCCGGCTCCGCCGTCGAGGTCCACGGCTCGGACGGCTGGACGCAGTCCGGCACTCTTCCCGGCACCATCACCGACATGCTTCGACCGGTGGTCCCCGATACGCGCTTGTGACGACGCGGCCCTCACTCCGTCCAGGAGCTCATTGTGACGGTCCGCACGTCCCGGGGACCAACGATGCCCGCCGATGTCCGTCCGGTTCCATCCGGAACCCGGGTGTTCCCGACGATGGCACGGAGCGCTGAACCGGGCGCATCAGGGCACCGGCGACACCTCCCCTGACCCTCCTGCGCCGGTCGGGCTCTCCGCCGCCGCCGATCCCACCAACCCCTGCTCGAAAGGCACTGCAATGCGCACCATCCAGGTCACGTTTCGACACCCCACCGACTCAGTAGCGGTCCGCACGGCTGGGCTGCAGCCGGAAGTCACCCCGGCGTTCTGCATCGAGAAGCTCCTCGAGGACGGGTTCATGCCTCCGGCCCCCTCCGGGGCGCCCTACGGCCTCGTCACCGAAACCGGGATCCTCCTCGATCCCAACTCGCCGCTCCACGCTGGCGGCATCAACGAGGACACCACCCTCTCGGTCACGCCCGCCCACCAAGGCGCCGAGCCCGTCGAGGACGACGTCCGCCCCTCGGCCGAGGATCCGCTCGTCTGAGCGCAGAAGCTGCGGCTCGCCCGGGATCCCGCGCCCCCCGGGCGAGCCGCAGTCGGCGGCGGAGCCGACGACGGCATCAGCTCCTGCCGGCCCCAGCCAATCGCCTGCACCGAACACCAGGCCGACCGCGATGGCCTACACGAACGACCGGCCCGACACGTACTGCAGGCGCTGCCGCACGAAGGTGCGGCTTGTGCGCTGCCCGACGTGCAGCGGGAACGGCGGAGGCTGGCTCAGCCAATGCCAGGCCTGCGCGAACAGCCGCTACCGAGGCGACGCACGTCCTGCGACTTGGTTTGCATTGCTCGCGGCAATCGCTTCGGCGACCGGCGTCTCCTGAGGCGATTCCGCGACCTCCACGGCGCCGAGGCCGCCACCGACGCGATCCAGCTACCGGTCGTCCGACGGGGCGTCGAACAGATCAGCGAGGCACATCTCATGCAGTCGGTTCTGACCGACGAACCAGCGGAAGAACGCCATCCCAGTCTCGATCGTTGTGTCGCAGAAGCAGTCAAGGAGTTCCTGGTGAATGCCCACCCCGAGGATGGGCAGCGCGCCCTCGGCAACGACCAGCAGTCCGCCGTCCTCGACATGTGTGTACGTCTTCGGCCAGAACCGGAGCTCATTCCACTCGCCACAAAGGATCTGGAATCGATCCTGCTGTGGGGTCGAGAACCCAGACCACGAGACGCGAACCTCGAGAATCTGTCGGTGTTCATCAGCCGCGATGTGCACGACGTTCTGCCCGAGGCCGGCGTCGGAAAACCCGAAGACGAAGACACCGTCTTCGTGCTCAGCGTGCTCGATACCGCGGTCGTGCAGGTAGGTCTCGACCATGGCTGCGGTGAACGGGACGACATCGTCGCTCATCGGAGGCTCCCTTCTGCCTTCGACGAGGATCACCCCCGAAGCGCCCTCAGCTAGACGGACACCAGCGCGTTCTGTTGGTCGCTCGCAACGCACGACGACGGATGAGCAGCGCCAGCCTTCACACCGAGACGGATGATCCGGCTCATCCGGTGAACACCGGCGTCACGGTCACCGCGCCGGCCGGCGCCGTGATCGAGGTGGGGATCGGCTCGTCGACGCCGGCGAGTTCGAGCGTCACGTCGGCGAAGGACTGCGCCAGCTCGGCGGCGATGGCCAGGTCGACGTTGCCGAGTCGGTCGCACGCCTGGTGGTAGCAGGGGTCTGCAGGCACCCCTGCCGTGCCGCCGAACAGCGCCGCCTGCTCGGGCGTCTTGTCGTCGATGCCGCTGAAGAGCCCGCCGACGGGGATGCCGGCCTGCGAGAACGAGGCGTCGTCGGAGCGCCCGTTCGTCCAGATCGGCACCGTCGGCAGCCCGAGCTCGGCGAAGTGCGCCTCGAACAGGTCGGTGAGCGCCTGCGACCCCGCCGGCACGTTCTCGGGGATGGCCGCCTCGATCGGGTCGTAGACGGCCCGGATCCAGTTCGGCGAGCCGATCATGTCGAGGTTGAGGTACGCCACGATGCGGGACTGCTCGTCGGCCGACAGCCCCTCCACGTAGCGGGTCGACCCGACGAGTCCGATCTCCTCCGCCGCCCAGAACCCGAAGCGGATCGTGCGGCGCGGCGTCACCCCGGCAGCGGCCAGCTCCTCGGCCAGCTCGAGCACCGCCGCTACACCGGAGCCGTTGTCGTTGATGCCCGGCCCGGCCGGCACCGAGTCGAGGTGGGCGCCGACCATGACCACCTCGTCGGACGATGCCCCGGGCAGCTCGGCCACGACGTTGGTCGTCTCGACCTCGCCGGAGGTCCAACCCGTCGTGATCGACACCGTGACCGTGTCGAACTGGGCCAGCGTCCACAGCTCGGCACCGGCGTCGGCGGACATCGTCAGCGTCGCCATCTCGTAGGCGAACGGGATGTCACCGGGGTCGATGTGCTCGGGCGGCGTGCCCGGGCCGCCCTCGGAGATCATCAGCAGACCGCCGGGCGAAGCGATCGAGGCGAAGACGAGCTGCACACCGACGTCGCATGCGTTGGAGATCTGCACGAGGGCCACGTCGCCAGGCGTGAGTACGGCGTACCCGTTCGGGTCGCAGGCGTCGGGCACCACGACCACCGTCCCGGACACGTCGACCGGGCTGCCCGGTTCGGGCTGGTCGTAGTCGACGCCATCGACGTAGGCACGCGGCGTCGGCAGGACCCGAGCGAACGACGACGGGCCGGACAGCACGGGCTCGTTGGCGCCGACGATGGTCTGGCGCTCGACGGTGTAGCCGGCGGCCTCCAGGCGACCCGCCACGTAGTCGACCGAGGCGTCGTAGCCCGGCTCGTTGAAGGCCCGGTTGCCGCCGTTGTCGTCGCCGATCGATTGCAGCGCCTCCAGGTGCTCGAGCAGGCCCGGCCCGGTGATCGTCACGGTGGCGTCCGCCCCGGCGCCTCCGGTCGTCGGCCACGCCATGAGCAGCACGACGCCGACCACCGCCACGACCCGTCGCACAGACACCGCCACACGGGTCGTGCTCATCTCGTTCCGCTCGCCATCGCCCATCGATCGCCTCCCGCCCGACGGCAGGGTACCGACTGAGCGTGTCAGCTGCCGGAGGCCGCGAGCAGGCCGCCGATCGCGATCATCGTGCCGAAGAGCCCGATCATCGTGGCGACGATCCACTGCGTCTGGCTCCGGAGCCGACCGTGGAACTCGCTGGTGAGCTCGACGCGAAGACCGGCGATATCGCCCTTGAGCTCCGAGCGGAGCGCGGCCAGCTCGGCACGGAGGAACTGCTTCGTGACGAGCTCGACGTTCTCGGTGGCGGGGAACTCGGCGAGCATGGCTTCGGTCGCTTCCTCCCCGGCGAGTGGGGCGAGGGCTTCGAACAGCGCCGTGCGGTTCTTCGTGGTGAGGGGCATCGTGCTCCCGTTCGTTCTCGTTGGCAAAGCATCGGGAAGTTCAGGGAAGTGCCCATGACGCTAGCTGGGGGCACTGACACCATGCAACGTTTCCCAGATGGCCCATCTTGTGTTGCTGTGCACCACGCCGACCAGGCGCCGGCGGTCGCCGGTGACGACCTCAGAGCAGGCTGCGGGAGGCGCCGCCGTCGACGGCGAGGCCGACCCCGGTGACGAACCGGGCGTGCGTGCTGCACAGGAACGCCACGACGGCGCCGAAGTCGGCGGGGTCACCGAGCTCGCCGGCGGGGATGTCGGCGCGCAGGTCGTCGAGGTCGCCGGGCGCCAGGTGGCCGAGCCGGTCGGTGACGTGCACCCCCGGCTGCACCGAGTTCACGGTGACCCCGTCGACAGCCACCTCGGTGGCCAGCACCTTCAAGAACCCGGTGACGCCGGCACGCGCCGTCGATGACGCCATCAGCCGGCCGATGGGCTGGCGGGCCCCGATCGAGGTGATGGCCACGACCCTCCCCCACCCGGCGGCCTGCATGGCCGGGACCGCCCGCTGGCACATCGCCACCGTCCCGAGCAGGTTCAGGTCGAGCGCGTCCCGGTAGGCGTCGAGCGACGTCGTGGCGAAGGTGCCGGGCGGCGGACCGCCTGCGTTGGCCACCAGGATGTCGACGCCACCCAGCCGCTCGACCGCCTCGTCGACCATGGCGGCCGCGCCCTCGGGTGTGGCCACGTCGGCGCGCAGGGCCACGACCTCGGCGCCGTCAGCCCGCAGCAGCGCCTCGGCGGCGGCCAGCCGGTCGCCGTCTCGCCCGCTGATGGCCACCGACGCCCCCTCGGCCGCCAGCGCTCGCGCCGCCGCCAGCCCCAGACCGGCCGACGACGCCGCCACGACGGCGCGCTTGCCTGCGATCCCCAGATCCATCTAGCCGACCTCCTCGGTGTCGATCTTCGCGCCCTGCTCCAGGCGCAGCAGCCGCCGGGCGTTGGCGTCGAACGTGGCGGCCAGCGCCGCGTCGCCGTGGGACGGGTCGAGGGACTGGTCCCAACCGGCCAGGTTCGTGCCGCCGACGATCCGCTCCGTCCCCATCGTGGCCACCAACGCCGCCAACGCCCGCGGGCCGCCGACGTGGGCGTCCCACCACAGCCGCCGCAGGCGCTCGGTCACCGCACCCGGCTCCGCCAGCGCCTCGGCGCCCCACGGGCGAGTGCGCGCCGCGTGCTCCATCCGCTCGGCAAGCCACGAGGTGGCACCGCCGCCGTGGCTGACGCAGACGTCCAACTGCGGGTGGCGGTCGAGCACGCCACCGAGCACCAACGATGCCACCGCCAACGTCTCCTCGTACAAGAACCCGAGCCATAGGTCGCCATCGAAGCGGGCGAGGCGCTCGTCGCGGCGCGGACGACCGATGCCGTCGGGCGCAGGGTGCAGGCACACCGGCACGTCGAGCTCGACGAACGTCGCCCACAGCTCGTCGAGCACCGGGTCGTCGAGGTCACGGCCGACGTCGGTCGGCAGGTAGGCGCCGTCCAGCCCGAGCTCGGAGACGGCACGGCGCAGCTCGGCGACGGCGAGGGCCGGGTCCTGCACCGGCAGCTGGGCGAAGCCGGCGAGCCGGTCGGGCGCGGCGGCCACCAGCGCCGCCAGCTCGTCGTTGTGGCGGCGGGCGAAGGCGTCGGCCCAGTCCGACTCCACGAAGGCGAACGATGTCAGCGGGTTGGGCGAGAGCACCTGCAGGTCGATGCCGGCGGCGTCCATCGCTGCCAGCCGGGCGTCGAGGTCCATGAAGGGCGACCCGCGGTAGCGCACGCCGACGAGGCGGTAGTCGCCGACGCGGAAGCACGGCGGGCGACCGGCGTCGGGGTCCCCCTCGTCGAGCTCGGGGCCGTGCGGTCCGGCGGCGCCGAGCACCGACTCGAGCACCACGTGGGCGTGCAGGTCGATCACGGCGTCACCCCAGCTCCACGACGTCGATGGCGTCGAGCACGCTCGGGTCCTCCAGAGTCGACAGGTCACCGGGGTCGGTGCCGGTGGCGCGGGCGCGCACGGCCCGGCGCACCACCTTGGCCGACCGGGTCTGAGGCAGCGCGTCGACGAAGGCCACGTGCGCCGGGCGGAACGCCTTGCCGAAGGCGGCGACGACCGCGTCGCTCACGGCGTCGGCCAATGCCTGGTGCGCCGCGGCACCGGCGGACGGACCGGCGGACGGACCGGCGGACCGACCGGCCGGCACCCCGCCGCGCGCCACGCACCACAGCCCCACCACCTCGCCCTTGACGGGGTGCGGCCGCCCGACGGCGGCGGCGGACACCACGCCGTCCACACCCAGCGCCGCCGACTCGATCTCCGCCGGGCCGATGCGCTTGCCGGCCACGTTGAGGGTGTCGTCGCTGCGGCCGTGCAGGAACCAGCGACCGTCGTCATCGACCTCGGCGACGTCACCGTGCCACCACTTCCCCTCGTAGCGCGACCAGTAGGTATCGAGGTAGCGCTGCGGGTCACCCCACACGCCACGGGTCACGCCCGGCCACGGCGCGTCGACGACCAGCTCTCCCACCCGACCGGTGCCGCGCACCGAGCGCCCGTCGTCGTCGACCACGTCGACGGCGACCCCGAGCGCCGGACCGCCGACCGAGCACGGCACGCAACCGGACAGCAGGTTGACCGACAGCAGGCAGGCGCCGACCTCGGTGCCGCCCGACAGGTTCACGATCGGGCGCGTGCCGTCGCCGGCGACGTCGAAGAGCCACCACCAGGCGTCGGTCGTCCAGGGCTCGCCGGTGCTGCCGAAGGCCCGCAGCGACGAGCGGTCGTGCGCGGCGACGTGCTCGTCTCCGGCGGCGGCGAGGGCGCGCACCAAGGTGGGCGACACCCCGAGGAAGGTGAGGGCGTGGCGCTCGACCAGCGCCCACGGCCGACCCGGGTCGGGCCAGTCCGGCGCGCCGTCATAGGTGACGAGGGTGGCGCCGTTGGCCAGCGCCGCCACCGTGATCCACGGCCCCATGATCCAGCCCATGTCGGTCAACCAGCAGGCCCGGTCGCCGGGGCGCAGGTCGGCTTGGAAGGCGCCCTCCTGGACCAACTTCACCGTGAGCCCGCCGTGCACGTGCACCGCACCCTTGGGACGCCCGGTCGTGCCCGACGTGTAGGCCAACAGCACCGGGTCCTCGGCGCAGGTCACCGCCGGCGGCACCGGGGCCGCACCGCTCCGCCGCAGGTCGGCGACGTCGACCACCTCCACGGCGAGGCCGACGGCAGCGTCGGCGGCGGAAGTGTCGGCGGCGCCGTCGGCAGCGGCGGTTGCCGTGGCGGCGAGGTCGACGTGGCGGCCGCGCCGGGTCGTGCCGGCGGAGGTGACGAGCAGGCGGCAGCCGCCGTCGACGAGGCGGGCGGTCACGGCGGCGGCCCCGAAGCCCGAGAAGATCGGGACGGCCACGGCGCCGAGACGGGCGACGGCGAGGAACAGACGCACGCCGTCGTCGAGGCCGACGAGCAGCGCCACCCGATCGCCGGGCCCGACGCCGCGCGCCGCCAAGGCGCCGGCCAGCGTCGCCACCTCGTGGCGCAGCTCGGCGAAGGTGGCCCGACCGACCGTGCCGTCCTCGGCCTCGTGGACCAACGCCTCGCGCTCCGCGTGGGCGGGGTCGTCGGCCCAGCGGTCGAGGCACACCGCCGACAGGTTGATGGCGCCGTCGGGCCACCACGTCGTCCACGGCACCCCGGCCGAGGTGTCGCGCACCCGGGTGGCCGGGCGTTGGAACGGCACGCCGAGGAAGTCGACGACCGCCGACCAGAACCACTCGGGCTCGGCGATCGATCGGGCCACGAGGTCGTCGTAGGCGGCGATGCCGTGGGTGGCCATGAACCTGGCCGTCACCGAACGTGCGACCACCTCCGGCGAGGGCGTCCAGGCCGGCGCCGCCTCGGTCACAGCAGCACCGGGTAGGCGGCCCAGTAGCCGCGTGCCGACGTCGGGTCGAGGCGGGCCGGGTCGTCGGGATCGGGCCGGGCGCCGGCCTGCAACACCGCCTGCGCCGCCACCGGCACCAGGCCGTACAGCCGGTCGGGGTCGTCGCCGCCCGCCAGGTCGCTGCCCGCCGCCAGCTCCTGGCCGATGCAGGCGTGCATGCCCAACCCGAACGACAGTCCCCACGGCGCGATGCCCGGCGCCAGCTGGCGGTGCGGGTCGAAGGCGTCGGCGTCGGGCCCGTAGACGTCGGCGTCGCGGTTGGCGGCCATCAGGTCGATGACGACCTTGTCGCCGGGCTCGACCTCGACGCCTCCGAGCAGCGTCACCGGCTCGAGCGCCCAGCGCATCGCCACCGGGCTCGAGGGCTGGAGCCGCACCGTCTCGTGCACGCACCGCTGGAGGAACGCCAGGTCGTGGCGCGCCCGCTCGGCGTCGGCCGGCGCGGTGGCGTCCATGGCGAACACGGCGTCAAGGGTGCGCACGAAGGCGGTGGCGGAGGTGTGCGCGCCGGCGAGCAGGTAGAAGCACGTCTCGCGCAACACCACGTCGGGGGCGAGGTCGAGGTCGTCCTGGTTGCGCAGCAGGACGGTGAGCACGTCGCGCGGCAGGTCGTCCTCGGTCAGCTCCCCGGCCGACAGCGCATCGAGCGCGGCGCGCCGTCGGGCGATCGACGGGACGAGGAACTCGGCGTCGAAGGCGGCGAGGGCGTCGGCCACCTCGGCCCGCTTGGCGTCGCGGTCGCCGGTGTAGTGGGCGAGGGTGGCGCCCTCGATGAACCGCATCAGGTAGCCGTAGAGGCGCTCGGTCTCGGCCGCCGTGTTCTCGGGCCGGTCCACCCCGGCGGTGAAGGCCGACAGGTTCATCATCAGCTGGTGGCTGAGGCTGACCAGCTCCGCCCGGCCGGCGGCGACGTGGGGCGCCAGCGTGTCGTCGACGATCGGCGGGAACAGCGACCGCTCGTAGCGCTGCTGGGTGTCGCGGCGGAACAGGCGATTCTCGAGCCGGCGGCGGGCGCGGTGCTCGTCGCCGTGGAGGTTGACCAGCACGTCGGCCATCACCACGTCGCCGGCGTCGTAGAGCGCCTGGCGCAGCTGCTTCTGCCGGAAGGCGTCGCGGGCGCCCTCGTAGCTGGTGACGGTGACGACGCGCGGCTCGGGCTCGTCGTTCATGGCTGCCTCCCGGTGGCGGCGGTGGGCGTGCGGGGCTCGGGCGCCGGCTGACCGAGGGCCCAGGCGGCGGCACGGGCCAGGATCGTCCGGTGGGTCGGGTGCGACAGCGACGCCGGTCCGTGCCCGAGCAGGTCGGTGACGACGCGGCCCGCACCGACGGGCCGAGCCCACAGCAACGGATGGGTGCGGCCGCCGTGCTCGCCGACGAGCAGGGGCTCGAGATCGTCGACCTCGTCGAGGAAGCCGTAGACCTCGTCCTCGACCTGGAACGACGCCAGACCCTCGGTGATGGCGTGGGTCTCCCCCGCCGCCGTCACCGTCACGTCGACCGGCCCCAGCGGCGGGTGCGTCGAGACGTCCCAGCGCCACGCCGCCCCGCACAGCGCACGCCAGGTCGGGTCGGCGTCGAAGCAGATGACGGCGGTGTGCAGCGCCAGCAGACCGCCTCCGGCGCGCACGGACCGGTCGATGACGGCGAGGTCGTCGGGCGCCAGGTCCACGGCGAAGGCGGCGCGTTGGTCGGCGTAGCGGTCCTGGTCCATGCGCCACCGCAGGGCGTGGACCGTGACCAGGTCGAACCCGTCGCCGACGCCGGCCTCGGCCGCACGCAACGCCGCCACGGCGTCGGCGGGCTCGGTCACGACCACCGTGTCGATGCCCTGCTCGGCGAGGAGGTCGACCAGCAGTGGCGCCGTCTCGGCGAACGGGTGCGTCGGACCGCCGGTGAGGAGCAGGTTGCGGGTCACCCGTCCACGTCCCCGTCGTCTTCGTCCCCGTCGTCGTCCGGATCGTCGCCGGCGACGCCGACCGAGTCGACGGCGCGCGGGCGGGGCAGCGTGGCGATGACGCTCATGGTCACGCCGCCGTCGACCAGCAACTCGGTGCCCGTGACGTAGCCGGCGTCGTCGGAGAGCAGGAACAGCACGACGGCGGCGACGTCGGCGTCGCTGCCCAGGCGCCCGACGGGGACCCGCGCCGTGCGGCGTCGCCGGATGTCGTCGTCGGCGTAGATCGGCTCGGACATGCCGGCATCGATCAGTCCGGGCGCCACGGCGTTGGCGCGGATGCCGTGCTGGCCCCACTCCAGCGCCATCTGTTGGGTGAGCCGGGCGATGCCGGCCTTGGTGGCGCCGTACGCACCGGCGTTGGGACCGGGCGCCACACCGTTCATCGACGTGACCGTCACGATGGCGCCGGGCCGCTCGGCGGCGATGAGACGGCGGGCGACGGCGCGCGCCGTGACGAACGTTCCCGTCAGGTTGACGTCGACGACGGCGCGCCAGTCGCCGGCGTCGAGATCGAGCAGCGGGCCGAACCGCACGATGCCGGCATTGCACACCACGCCGTCAGGCGCCGGGCGTCCCGTGGCGGCGGCGAGGCGATCGAGCGCTGCGTCGACGGCGGTCTCGTCGGTGGTGTCGGCGGCCAGCGCCACGCCCCGCCCGTCGAGCTCGGCGGCCACCGCCGCGGCGGCGTCGCCGTCGCGGTCGAGCACGCCCACCGTCCACCCCGCCGCGGCAGCGGCGCGGGCGATGCCGGCGCCGAGGCCCCGACCGGCGCCGGTGACGACGACGCAGCGGTCGCCGCTCATCCGTGCACCAGGTCCCAGGTGAGCGGGCGCGCCGACCACATCCCGACCTGCTCGCCCCGCAAAGGCGCGCGCTCCGGCCACGGCCGATCCAGGTCGACCGCCCGACCGCGCGAGATCACGTGCCGCAGCCGATGGCGATCGCCGAGGACGGTGACGTCGGTGGCGGGGTCGCCGTCGACGACGATCACGTCGGCGGCGGCACCGGCAGCGAGCACGCCGATCGAGTCGAGCGGTCGTCGCAGCGCGATGGCCCCGTTGCGCGTCGCACACGCGATGGCCTCGAGCGGCGTCAGCCCCAGCGCCTCGACCAGCACCTCCATCTCCCGGGCGTGCCAGTGACCGTAGGGGGTGAGCGAGAACCCGCTCTCGGAGCCGCACAGCACCGGCACCCCGGCGTCATACGCCGTGCGCAGCATGGCGGCGGTCGCCTCGATCTCGCCCCGGAACAGCTCGACCTGGCCGGTGCCGGCACCGACGAGGCCGCCGTGGTCGGCGAGGTTGGCGAGGAAGGTGAACGTCGGCGCCACGGCGCAGCCCGCCGCCACCATGGCCTCGACGGCGGCCTCGTCCAGGAAGCTGGCGTGCAGGATCAGGTCGACGCCGGCCTCGGCGGCGAGGCGGGTCGACTCGGCCGAACGGCAGTGGGCGATCGTCGGCGTGTCGAGGGCGTGGGCCGTCTCGGTGACGGCGCGCAGCTCGTCGAGCGACCACACGGTCAGCTCGCCGGCGCGGTTGGGCAGCGAGCCGGTGACGTGGATCTTGATCCAGTCGGCGCCGTACTTGATCTGTTGCCGGGTGACGCGGACCATCTCGTCGCGGTCGCCGACGACGTGGGCGTAGCCGAGCTGTCCGGCATCGGGGATCAGCCGCCCGGCCGTGCCCCCGGCGGCGGTCAGCAAGGCGTGCAGCCCAGAGGTCATGCGGGGCCCCTCGACGAGGCCGGCCTCGATGGCGTCGCGCAGCGCCGGGCCGATCTCGTGGATGCCGTCGGCGTCGAGGAACCCGGTCACGCCGTCCAGCAGCAGCTTGCGCACGTTGAACGCCGCCACGAGCGCCGCCGTCGCCGCCGGGCGGTGGAAGAACAGCTCGTCGTTGCTCGCCGGTTCGCCGAAGGTGATGTGGCAGTGGGCGTCGATCAGCCCCGGCAGCACGGTCATCCCGGTCACGTCGTGGCGCACGGCATCCGCCGGCGCCTGCGCCGCGGCGTCCGGGCCGACAGTGACGACCCGGTCGACCTCCACCAACACGTCAGCGCGCACCGGTGCCGCACCGGTGCCGTCGATGACGTCGCCGCCCGTCAGCAAGGTGGCAGTCCCGGTGGCCATCCCGTCCCCCATCGGCTCGTCTCCCCTCACGCCTCGAAGGGTGTCACGTACCCGTCGAGCAGATGCGGTCGCGGGTCGCCCGGGTCGGGCATGAAGTCCACCGCAAGGTACGGGCCCGGCGACAGGTCGAGGTACAGGTACGCCTCGAAGCCGCCCGACAGCGC
>CAZYKR010000004.1:0-23712 GCA_964648005.1 uncultured Iamiaceae bacterium | reverse complement strand
GCAGGATGCGCGCCAGCGCGACGCGCATTTTCCAGCCGCCCGACAGCGCCCCCATCCCGCCGAGCGCCTCCAGTTCGACCTGCGGCGTGGCGTTGGTGGCCAGGTCGTCCAACAGCGCGTCCAGCTCGTCGTCGGAGACGGGCGCACCGAGGCCCAGGATCGACAGCTCGTGGAGGCCCTCGCCGGCGTCACCGCCGTCGGTGTTGACCACGCGGTACCAGCCGGTGGTCAGCGGGCTCGGGATGTCGTACCCGTCGGTGCCCATGGTGATGGTGCCCACGACGGGCTCACCGGCGGGATCGTCGACGGGCTCGGCGGGCGGCGCATCGGGCGCCGACCCGGCCGAGGCGTCGGCAGCCGGGCCGACCGTGAGCATGGTCGACATGCCCGACAGGGCGTGGGCCACCCCGTGCCCGTCGGGCACGTAACACATGGCCATCACGACGCCCTCGGGCAGGTCGACCATGGCCTCGATGCTCTGGCCCGCGCCGATGTAGCTGACGCCGCCGAGCATGTCCACGAACTCGATGGCGGCCGAGCCGGACGAGTCGCCGCCGGCGGCGGCGGCCAGCTCGGTAATGTCGACGCCGGGTTTGAGGGCGGCGAACATCACCTGGTGGGCCTCGACGCCGACGTTGTGGAACGTCACCTTGGTCCACCCGGCCCGCAGGCCGGCCCCGCCGTCGGGCCGGATCGTGAAGGCGTACTCGGAACCGTCGATCTCCAGCTCCTGCACGGCGGTGGGGACCGCCGTCGGGGCGGCGCTCGGAGGCGGTGTCGTGGTGCCGGACGCGCCGGTCTCGGTGGCCGAGTCGGTGCCGCACGCGGCGACGAGCAACCCCAGCGCCACCGCCACGACGGCGCCCGATGCGGTGCGGCGCCGCATCACGCGTCGGCGATCCAGTTGGCGTGGAACCCGAACGGCACGCGGCGGGGCATGTGCACGGTGGCCACCGGTCCGGCGGCGACGTCGCGGGCGTCGAGGACGACCAGCTCGCTCGTGTCGCGCTGGTCGTCGTAGACGATGTTGAGCAGCCAGCCGTCGTCCTCGGCCGTCCCGTCGGGGTCGGCGGCGAACACGGTCTCGCCGACGTGGCCGTGCGGTCCGGCGTTCCACAACGTCCGGGTGCCGTCGGTCTCGTCGTACTTGACGATGGTGTCGAAGTCGCCGAGGTGACGACCGGCCTGCAGCACCGCCGACAGGTAGAGCCACCGAACGCGCACCCCGTTGTAGGCGTCGTTGATGCGGTTGAAGTCACCGCCGAGGTCGTCGATCGGTTCCCAACCGGCCGCACCTCGGTCGAGGTCGATCCAGAACCGGGCCGGACGGCCCGGCGTCGGATCACCGACCCGCTCGTCGAGCGCCGCCTCGGAGTCGATGCCGAAGTCCGGGTGATCGAAGCGCGAACCGCACAGCTCGATGCGGTTGCCGTCCGCCCACCCGCTCCAGAAGTGCTGGACGTGCCCGGGCTCGATCTCGTACCAGGTGAGATCGGCGGCGGTGCCCCGGCGCGGCATGACGCCGAGGCGCGTGCCGTTCTCGGGCCGCCACGACACCATCGGGCCGTTGCCGAGCGACTCCATGTTGAACACGATCGGCGAATCGAGGAACACGGCGTGGTCCTCGGTGATGATGAAGTCGTGCATCATCACCGGGGCCGGCAGGTCGATGTCGACGGAGTGCACGAGGTCGCCGGCGGCGTCGACCACGAAGTAGCGCAGGTACGGCTCGAACAGCGAGTAGTTGAAGCACAGCAGCTCGCCGGTGCGCGGATCGATGCGGGGGTGCGCCGTCATGGCGCCGCGCAGCTTGCCGCCGAAGTCGTGCTCGCCGACCGTGTCGAGCGACGGGGTGATCTCGGTGGGCAACCCGCCCTCCCACAGCGCCAGCCACGTGCCGGCGTGGCGGATGACGTGGGTGTTGGCCACGTTCTTCACCGGGCCGGCGTCACCGGTGAGCGATCGGTCGGGGAAGTCCATGACGTTGGCGAGGCCCGGGTAGATGGCTCGGCCCAGGGCCACCTCGGCCTCGAGGCCCCGCGAGCGCACCCAGCGGTTGCGGTAGGCCGCCTTGCCGTCGCCGAGCATCACGCCGTGGACCATGCCGTCGCCGTCGAGCATGTTGTACCGACCGGTCGGCTCGAACAGCGGGTTGGGGCCGTTGCGCACGAACGTGCCCCGCAGCGCCGCCGGCAGCTCGCCGGTCACGGCCAGGTCGACGACGTCGATCTCGTCCGCCACCGGGCACAGGTTGCCGGTGAGGTCCGGCTGGTGCGCGGCGTTCGTGACGCGGCCGTGCAGGCTGCCGGCGATGGCATCGGGTGTCGTGGTGCTCGTCATGTCGTCCTCCTGGGCCGGGGACCCGCCCGATCGGAACGGGGGCGCCGGTCCTGCTAGATTAACAACGTTAAGTAACGTCGGTCACGCGGACGGTGCGGACAGCGCCGGACCGAGGGCCGGAGCAGGGGGAACGACCGCAGTGGACGCAGTGCTCGACCAGCGCATCCGCGAACGCATCGCGCAGGAGAAGGAGCGGACGGCGCCGCCGCCCGATGCCGTACCGGTGCCGCTCATCCCGACCCGGCGCTACACCGATCCCGAGGTGTTCGACCTGGAGCGCCAGCACGTCTTCGCGACGACGTGGCTCTTCGCCGGACACGAGTCCGAGTGGCCCGAGCCCGGCTCGTACCGGCAGTTCACCCGAACCGGCGCGCCGATCGTGATCGTGCGCGGCGAGGACGGCGAGCTGCGCGCCTTCTACAACGCCTGTCGCCACCGCGGCGCCCCGGTGACCCGTGACGAGTGCGGCACGGCCCGCCGGCTGACGTGCCAGTACCACAGCTGGAGCTACGGGACCGACGGCGTGCTCAAGGCGGTGCCCGAGGCGCGCAGCTTCGCCGAGCTCGACGAGGGGGCGCTCGGCCTGGTGCCCGTGCGCTGTGCCACCTCGGACGGCTGGGTGTTCGTCAGCGAGGCGCCCGAGGGGCCGTCGCTCGAGGAGTTCCTCGGTCCGATCCCCGACCAGATGCGCGACATCGACGGGCCGGTGATGCGCCTCGTCGGCACGCAGATCCATCACCTCGCCTGCAACTGGAAGCTGATGGTGGACGCGTTCTTGGAGGTGTACCACATCCGCACCGTGCACCCCGACAACGCCGCGCTGCTCTACGACGACCAGGCGACGACCGTCACGATGCTGCCCAACGGGCACAGCCGCCTCACCGTCGACAAGCGCGACGAGCTGCGCGACATGCCGATGGTGTCGCCCGAGTTCGACAACCCGTCGGTGCCGCTGCTGTGGCGCCAGACGTCGACGTCGTTCGGCATCTTCCCCAACCTCGTCGTGCCCATGGACACCGGTGCCTTTACGTTCTTGTGCATGTGGCCGGTCGACGTGGACGCCACCGAGCTGGAGCTGCGCTGGTATGCACCGGCGTGGGAGGGCGACGAGATCCCACCCGATCACCTGATGCGCATGCAGCTGTTCGAGACGGTGATGGCGCAGGACACCGCCAACATGGCGCCGATCCAGGCATCGGTCTCGTCGCGCGGCGCTCGCCCGTTCCAGATCGGGTGGCACGAACGGCTGATCCACCACTTCCAGCGCGCCGTCGATCTGGCCATCGGCCCGGACCGACTGCCCGACGGCGTGGCCGTCTCCGACGCCCTCGACCGCTTCGTGGAGGAGGCGTGAGCTCCCGGCGCGCCGCCGGGGTCGGCGCCACCGTGCTCGCCGCCGCACTGCTCGCCGGCGCCTGCGGCGGAGGGTCGGGCGACGCGGACGCCGGCACCCGAGCCACGGGCGCCGCGACGGGGTCGACCGGATCGGCCGACGTCCCCGGCGCCGAGCTGGCCGGGCGTTGGGCGCACTACGACATCGTCGCCTACCAGGACTCGATGATGAAGACGCAGATCATCAGCTACGGGTTCACCGACTTCGCCGTCGAGGACGGTCAGCTGATCGAGTCCGAGGAGTTCTGCTTCGCCGACCAGGCCAGCGACCTGCCGATCGAGACGTCGATCTCGGACGAGGCCACCCAGGCCATCCGGCCGGTGAGCACGCCGGTCGAGGTGTCGGGCGAGCCCGGGGCGTGGCGGGTGCAGCGACCGGCCACCCCGACGCCCGTCGGCATCCGCCTCGACGACCCGGCCAACGAAGCCCTGCCCTCCGATCCCGACGACCCCCGCATCGTCGACGACGACGGCGACGGCAACCCCGGCATCACCGTGACGGTCAGCGCCAACGGCAACGAGATCGGCAAGCTGTTCCTGGCCCGGCGCGAGATCTTCGCCTACGACCTGCTCCAGGACGGGCCCGACTCGATGACCGGCGCCATCACCGACTCGTCCGAGCAGCTCGTGATCGGCGCCACCAACGAGGCGCTGCTCAGCACCACCGCCCAATGGGTCCAGGTCGAGGACCCGACACGCAGTCCCATCATGCTGGTGCGCGTCGGCGAGGACTGGGACTGCGACCGCCTCAAGGCCGAGCGGGACACCCTCTTCCCGCCTGATCCCCCGATCGACTGGTGAGCCGGGTGGCAACCCGCCCCACGGCACGGCTCGGCGTCGGGATCGCCGCCCTGGCGCTGCTCGCCGGCGCCTGTGGCTCGGACGCCTCCGTCGTGGATCCCGACGCCGGCCGGGCAGCCGTGCCCACAGCGAGCTCGCCGTGGCCCAACGCCAACCGCGACCTGGACGGGAGCCGGGCGACGACGGACTCGCCGATCAACGCCTCGACCGTCGCCGGTCTCGAGGTGGCGTGGACCTACGACGTGCCCGGCACCAGCATGGCCGGCACCATGGCGACGACGCCGGTCGTCGTCGATGGCGTGGTGTGGTTCGCCGACCTCAACTCGAACGTCTACGGCGTCGACCTCGCCGACGGGCGCGAGGTGCTGCGCATCCGCAACGACGCGGCGACGTTCGGTCCCAACGGCGTCGCCGTCGGGGGCGGCCGCTTGTTCGTGGCGCCCGACGACGCGTCGGTCGCGGCGTACGACACGTCGACCGGCGCCGAGCTGTGGCGCAACGAGATCACCGAACGCAACGGCGGCGCGGTGAACATCCAGCCGCTGCTCGTCGAGGACCGGGTGCTCGTGGCCACCTCGTCGTTGGGTCGCACCGGCGCACGCGGCACGCTGTTCGCGCTCGACGCCGAGACGGGCCAGGTCGAGTGGATGTTCGACACGATCGAGTCGCCGGACCTGTGGGGGAACCCGCAGCTCAACTCCGGCGGCGGCTCGTGGTACCCGCCGGCCGTCGACCTGCCGGCGCGCCGGGTCTACTGGGGCACTTCGAACCCCTACCCGTGGCCCGGGCTCCCCGAGTTCCCGAACGGCACATCCCGGCCTGGAGACAACCGATGGACCGACTCGACCCTGGCGCTCGACCTGGACACGGGCGAGCTGGTGTGGGGCCACCAGCATCGGGCGCATGACCTGTTCGACCTCGACGCCGCCCTCGCCGCCATCGCCACCGTCGACGGCCGCCAGGTCGTCGTCGCCTCCGGCAAGTTCGGGCACGTCGTCGGCCTCGACCCGGCGTCGGGCACCGTGCTGTGGGACACGCCCGTGGGCCGGCACGAGAACGACGACCTCCAGAGCTTCACCGGCGAGCTCGTGGTGTACCCGGGCTACGTCGGGGGTGTGACGACCCCGATCGCCGTCGCCGACGGGGTCGTGTTCGCGTCCGTGGTGAACGCGCCGACCGAACTGCCCGCCCCGACCATCGACTTCCGACCCGACTCGCCGAACTTCGCCGTCGACAACGGGCAGATGGTGGCGGTCGATGCGTCCGACGGCAGCATCGTGTGGGACGTCGAGGTCGAGGGGCAGCCGTTCGGGGCAGCCACGGTGGTCAACGACCTCGTCCTCGGCTCGACGCTCACCGGCGAGCTGTTCGCCCTCGACCGCCGCACCGGTGCGACCCGATGGTCCACGCAACTCGACGTGGGCATCAACGGATGGCCGGCCGTCGCAGGCGACACGATCGTGGTTCCTGCGGGCGTCGACCTGGGCACCGGTGCACCGAAGCTGGTCGCCTACCGGCTCGGCACGGGCGGCGGCACCTCCACCACGCCGTGACCGCCGGTCACTGCTGCAGCCAGACGCCCTCGAGGTTGAGGCGGGGGCCGATCATCGCCAGGCGCGTGCCGCCGCCGGGAAGCGGTGCGCCGTCGAGGCCGTGCACCCGGTCGGAGGCCACGACGCTCCACGGCGTCGACCACAGCCACACGTAGGCGGTGGCGTCGGCCAGCCGCTCCTGCACGGTCGCCATCGCGGCGCGGCGCGTCGCCTCGTCGTCGCTGCCGCGGGCCTCATCGAGCGCGGCGTCGAGCTCCGCGTCGTCGATGCCGACGACGTTGTACCCGGCGCCCTTGCCCTCGGTCTTGAGCGCCGAGCTGTGCCAACGGAAGTAGTGCATGTCGGGGTCGGGCATGCCGAACTGGTTGCCGATCACGGCGTCGAAGTCGCCGGCGACCAGCAGGGTCGCCGTCTGGGCGAACGGGTCGACCACGCTGAGCTCCACGTCCATGCCGGCGTCGGTCCACTGGCGGGCGAGCTCCTGCTGGACCGCGACGTTGTCGGTCTCGAGGTCGGAGGCGGTGAGGCGCACCTGCACCGGTCCGTTCGCCTGCTCGTAGGCGGCGACAGCGGCCCGGGCCTGCTCCGGGTCGTGCGAGGCCGGCGCCACGTCGGGATCGTTCCAGGGCGACGTCGTGGCGAAGGGACCCGACACGATGCGCGACGGGTCGACGCCGGCGGTGGCCGCCAGCGCCTCGACGTCGGTCGCCGCCACCGCGGCTGCCCGCAGCTCGCGGTCGTCGAACGGTGCGCGCGTCATGTTGAACGCCACGGCGAGCACCTGCGGCTCCGTGTCGGGGGTGACGACCTGGCGGGTCCCGGGATCGGCCGGAGGACGGCTGGTGATGGCGATGTCGATGTCGCCTTCGTCGAGGGCGGCCAGGCGCGGCGTGTTGTCGGGCAGCACGCGCACCTCGACCTCGTCGACGTACGGGAGCCCCTCCTGCCAGTAGTCCTGGTTGCGGCGCGCCCGCCAGCTATCGGCCGCGGCGTCGGGCGCATCCAGCACGAACGGTCCGGTGCCGTACAGGTCCTTGACCCCAGGGTTGGCGAGGAACAGGGGGCCGGACGCAGCGACCGTCGCCGGCGCCGCGATCAGCCCCGTACCGTCGGACTGCTCCGCCGTCAGGTGGGCAGGGAACGAGGCCCACGGTTGCGCCAGCTCGACCTCGACCGTCCGATCGTCGACAACCGTCGTCCCCACGATCTGCGACAGCGGGTCGGTGCCGTAGAGCTCTGACACCGAATAGGTGTCGAGGTTCGCCTTGACGGCCTCGGCGTCGAGGGCCTCGCCGTTGTGGAACGTGATGCCGTCACGCACGCGGATCGTCCACCGGTCGAAGGTGTCGTTCGGCTCGACCGACTCGGCCAGGTACGGCACGACCGTTCCGTCGGCGGCGAACGTCGTCAACGGCTCCAGCGTGAGCCGCAGGATCGCTTCCGGCTCCCCCTGCGGGATGCCCACGACGAGCTGCCCACCCGACACCGGAGTCTCTCCGGCGGGCCCGCCGGTGACCTCCGATGGTCCGCCGCCGGACGAGCATGCCGCCGCCCCCACGATCATCAGGCCCGCCAGCGCCGCGCGCACGCACCCGAACACTCGTCCCCGCCCACCCAGTCCTGCCGATGCCGCCATCGTTCACTCATCGGTCGGACCCGAAAGAATATTGAGCCTCGCTGCAGGGACCTCGGCCGGAGCGCCGCCCGCCGCCGCCGTGTGGTAAACATCGTTTAGTTAATGCCGTTCACCCCTCAGGGGGACGAACCGAGGGGGAGCTACCCATGCCCACGCCGCGCAGCCTCACCACGGCACCACACCGCGACTTCGACCTCGAGGTCGTCGCCGGCGAGTGGCCCACCGACATCAGCGGTGAAGTCCTGTTCTCGAGCCCGATCAACGGGAACGGGCTCCCCTACGCCATCTTCGACTTCGGCGCCGTCTGCCGGCTGTCGCTCGAGCCCGGCACCCGCGGCGCGGCGCCGGGCCACCTGCGCTGGCAGAGCGTCCCCATCCAGAACCCGTCGAAGCGCCTGTGGGAGCGCCATCCCGAGGTGTTCTCGTCGGGGCCGACCGGCTACACGTCGCCGTTCGGTCCGCCCAACAGCGCCAACACCGCGCCCCTCCCCTGGGGTGATCGCCTGTATGCCACCTGGGACGCCGGCCGTCCCGTCGAGCTGCACCCCGGCACGCTCGAGTACGTGTCCGAGGTGGGCCACGTCGACAGCTGGGGCGGCAGCTCGCTCGGCATGGGCGGGGTGCTGCCGTTCCTGTTGTCGTCGGCCCACCCGGTCGCCGACCCCGAGCGCGACTGCCTGTGGACCGTCAAGCTCGACCTCGCCGCCGACGGCGGGATGCAGCCGTCGCTGGTGCGCTACGACCGCGCCGACGGCACGACCGTGCGCCACTGGCCGCTCGACGGCATCTCGTTCGGCGGGTCGTGCCACACGGTCAGCCAGACGCGCGACTGGGTCATCCTGTGCGACTCGGGCAACTTCAAGGCCGACATGGCCGAGATGTTCGGCGGCGAGCGTACGGTCACCATCGACGAGGAGGTGCCGGTGTGGCTGATCCGCAAGGACGCCCTCGAGGGCCTGCCGTCGGGCACGCCGATCACGCCGGTGTGCTTCACGATGTCGCCGCCCAACGGCCACTACTACGCCCGCTGGGACGACACCGACGGCATCTCCGTCGTGTGGGAGGGCATGGACCTGATGGACCTGGCGCTGTACCTGCGTCCCGACGACGTCGACGTGAACGGCAACCCCGTCGACCCGGCTGCGGTGAGCCTCTACAACATGGCGATGGCTCCCGAGACCATCTGCGAGGTGGTCTTCGACCCCGACAGCGGCAAGGTGCTCGAGCGGGGCCTGTTCAAGGAGGACTGGACGTTCAACCTCCAGCTCTCGGCCATGGACTGGAGCACCGAGGGCATGGCGAAGCCGACGCTGCACCACGTCGTGTACCAAGGCTGCCGGCCCGGCAACATCTCGGCGCGCGCCGCCAAGCTGTACGAGGGACGGATCGACCTCGACCTGCTGCGCGAGGACACGCCCGGCGCGCTGTGCTCGTTCGAGCGCGGCTCGATGGAGCTCAAGGCCCGCTGGGAGTATCCCGACACGTCCGATCACATCACCTCACCGACGTTCGCTCCCCGCGACGTCGGCGCCCTCGCCGGCGCCAGCTCGTACGCCGGGCGCGAGCCCGGTGGGCACGACGGCTACGTGGTCGTGCCGGTGTGCAACGACGACGGCCTGCGGGTCGAGGTGTTCGACGCCGCCCGCGTCGGTGACGGTCCCATCACCACGCTGATGGGCACCAACCGCGAGACGATCCCGTTCGTGCTGCACTCGGCGTGGTCGCTGGCGAACAACGACCTCGTCGACGCCGAGCGGCTCACCTTCTCGTCGGAGCTGACGCCGGAGGCGATGGCGAAGGTGCCCGAGGAGCTGCGCCCGGCCGTGCTCGAGGTCGCCGCTGAGCTCGAAGGCTGACGTCGTCGGTCGACGGAGGCCTCCGTCAGTCGCCGTCTAGCCAGGTCGTTTCCCCATCTGGCCGTCCTCTCACTCGCTGGTGTGCCTCGCGTGCGCCGTAACGGGAGGCCAGATGGTCAGGATCGATCGGCGATCGACGGCCCGAGCCGTCATCGACAGGGTTGCCCGCAGGGCGTGCCACTTCGAGCGGAGGAGTGGCTGATGCCTGAGCTCTGCCGCTTCATGGGCCTCGTGATCACGATGTACTCGAACGACCACGCGCCGCCGCACTTCCATGTCCGGAGCGGCGACCACGAAGCCAAGTTCTTGCTCAATGGCTCGCTGCACGAGGGCTCCCTGCCGCGCCGCAAGCGCAAGCTCGTCCGGAAGTGGGCGCGCCTCCACCAAGACGAGCTGGCAACCTGTTGGGATCGAGCGAGCCGGCGAGAGCCGCCCGGTACGATCGACCCACTGCCATGAGACTCAAGAAGCGAGTAGATGCCCGCTACAAGCTGGTCGACGTAACCAGCGTCGAGGTCCTCCACGACCACGTGGTGCGCCTCGGCTTCAGTGACGGCTGCGTCGGCGAGATCGACCTCGGCCCCGATATGTGGGGCCCAATCTTCGAACCCATGGCCACCGACTACGCCGAGTTCTGCAAGGTGGCAGTCAACCCGGCAATCGGCACCATCGCCTGGCCCAACGGCGCCGATCTCGCTCCCGAGGTCCTGCACCTCGAAGCCAAGGGCACGTGTTCCAACAACGTCTGAGCATGACCCCGGGAGCGCGACGACCGGTCCGAATCGGCACGGACTCCCAGGTCAGTCGGCAGCGCCGTACCCGCGCAGGATGCGGCTGGTCACCTCGGTGACCAGGGCGTCCTGGGCCTCAGGCGGCAGGTCGAGCCCGAGCACCAGGATGCTGGCCACCCCGTGGATCCCAGCCCACACCGTCAGCGCCATCACCATCGGGTCGACCGGGTCGAGATGCCCGGCGGCGATGGCGTCCTCGAGCGCGCCGACCGCCATCTGGAACGCCTGCGTGGCGGCGGGGAGCTGGGCACCCTCGGGCACGTCGAGCAGGTCGCCGAGGTCGGGCGGGAACAAGAACATGACCCGGAACAGCTCGGGGTCCTCCTGGGACATCCGCACGTAGTTGCGACACTGCGCCCGGACGCGGTCGAGCGGCCGGGCCGGATCCGAGGCGGCGTCGATCTCGCGGTAGCGGACCATCAGCTCGTCGAACTCGCGCTCGGCGACGGCGCGCAGCAGGTCCTCCTTGTCGCGGAAGTGGGCGTAGAGCGCCGGGGCGCTGACCGAGAAGCTGTCCGCCAGCCGCCGCAGCGTCAGCGCGTCGAGCCCGTCGCGAGCGATGAGCACCCGCGCCTCTTCGACGATGGCCTCCCGCCGGAGCGGTGTGCGCGTCCTGGCAGCCGTCACCGCGGCAGCGTACCGCTGCGCCGCTGGCGGCCTGACGCCGCACCAGCGCCACCGTCGAGAGCCCATCGTCGCAACGTCGGTACGATCGGGCGATGGTCGGGGCACGGGCGGTGGACGAGCCGGTCGGCATCGCCGGCGTCGGGTGGTACCTGCCCGACGGCGTGATGACCGCCGACGAGGTGGCCCGACGCGCGGGCGTCGACCCGTCCGTGCTGACCGACAAGATCGGCATGCGACGCAAGGTCGTCGCCGGCTCGGACGATCACCCCTCGGAGATGGCGACCAGCGCCGCCGAGCACGCCTTCGCCCGGACGGGCCTCGGGCCTGACGACATCGACCTGGTGATCTTCACGGGAGAGGGTCCGGCCGATTGGAACGGCTGGTCGCCGGCGGCGTCGGTGCAACGGCGGCTCGGCATCGAACGCGGCTTCGCCTTCGACCTGCACAACGCCTGCTGCGGCGCCAACGTCGCCATGACCGTCGCCGCCGGCCTGATGCACCGCGACCCGGCAGTTCGCACGGCGCTCGTGCTCACGGCCGTGCGCTTCGCCGACCTGGTCGAGTACGACGACCCGGCCAGCCACGGGCTGTGGCTCCTCGCCGACGGCGCCACCGCAACGATCGTCCGGCGCGACGAGCCGTCGAACATGATCCTCGCCTACGACGAGGTCACCGAACCCGACCTCGCCGACCTCGTCTACATCCGCCTCGGCGGCACCCGACATCCGTACGACCCGTCCGTCGACCAGACCGCCCTCACCCGGTACCACGTCGTGGACGGCGACCGGCTCGACGACGTGCTCGCCCGCGTCTACGTCGACCGCTACGTCGAGGTGGTCGAGCGGGCGCTGGGTCGGTGCGACCGCACCACCGCCGACATCTCGTTCCTGCTCACGAACCAGCTCGGCGTCACCGTCATGGACCAGATCATGGAGCGCCTCGGCGTTCCGCCCGACCGCACGATGCGCAGCCGGGCGACCGTCGGCCACATCGGCCCCGGCGACGGTCCCCTCAACCTCGGCCGCGCCCACGACGGCGGACTGATCGGCCCCGGCGACCTCGTCGTCATGGCGACCAGCGGCCTGGGCTTCTCCTGGGCTGCCACCGTCCTCCAGTACTGACGGGCGTCGCCCCAATCGACAGACCCCACGCCGGGCACATCGCTCGGCCGGTTGGTAGCCTCGACACGTTCGAGCTGTTTGTTGCTCGATCGGGGAGCACATGGCGGATCACTCGATGGCAGGCTTTCGGCGACGCCGGCTGGTGTCGGCACTCACGGTGTGCGTACTCGTCGCCGCCAGCCTCGTCGTCGCCGTCGCATCGCCCGCCGCCGCTGCCAACGGCACGGCGTCGGGCACGGTGACCTCGTCGGTCGGCAGCGCCGACGTCGGCGGCATCACCGTCGAGGCCTACGGCGGCGCGTACGGCGCCCTCTACGGCAGCACCACGACCGCTTCTGACGGCACGTTCCAGCTGAGCCTGCCAGCCGGCGCCTTCCGCCTCCGCTACGTCGATCCCTCCGGCGCGCACACCACCGTCTATTGGGGCGGTTCGACCACCTACGCCGGCGCCGCCACCGTCACCGTCCCGTCGGGCGGCTCGGTGACGGCCGACTGGACGATGACCGCTCTTGCGCAGCTGGGTGGCACGGTCACCTCCACCCCCACCGGTGGCGGGGTGGCGGGCGTCGTCGTCGACATCCGCAACGCCAGCACCGGCGCCACGGTGTGGTCCGTCACCACCGACGGGTCGGGCAGCTGGGTACGGGCGGTGAAGCCCGGCTCGTACAAGCTGCGCTTCACCGACCCCACCGGTGACCACCTCGTCGGCTACTCCGGCGGTGGCACGAACGAGCCCGCCGCCACCACGGTGGCCGTCGGCTCCGGCGCCTCGGTCGACCACGATGTGGCGTTGCACGCCCACCCCCGCCTCACCGGCACCGTGTCGCTCTCGGTCGGCGGTGGCATGGGCGGCATCACCGTCTCGGCCCTCGACGCCTCGACGTCGGCTGTCGTGGCCTCCACCACCACCGCCGGCGACGGGACGTACACCCTGCGGCCGCCCGCCGGGTCGTACAAGGTGCGGTTCTCGGATCCGCTCGGCAACGTGGGCACCGTCTACAACGGCGGCGCCGCCGACGCCGCCAGTGCCGCCACCCTCGTGCTGGCGAACAACACCACCACCGTCGCCGACGTCGAGCTGACCTCCGACACGCTGCTCGTCGGCACCGTCACCGACACCAGTGGCCCCGTGTCGGGGATCGTGGTCGAGGTCTACAACGCCTGGTGGGGCACGCTCGTCGCCCAGGGCACCACCGATGCCAACGGCAACTACGCCATCGCACTCACCCCCGGCACCTACCGGGTCCGCTTCCGCGACCCGACGGCTGCGCACCCGGACCGCTACTCGGGTCCCGCCGAGACGTGGGCGGCCTCGGGGACGGTCACGCTGTCGCCGGCCGCCATCACCGACCTGGACATGACCCTCGGCGCCATGGCGTCGATGACCGGCGTCGTGCGCGACCCGTCGGCGGCGCCGGTGGGCGGCATCACGGTCCAGGCCGTCAACAGCGCGAACTGGCCGGTGACGAGCACGACCACCGCCGCCAACGGCAGCTACACCCTGACCGGCCTCGCACCCGGCACCTACAAGATCCGGCTGATCGACCCGACGCAGACCTACCCCATGGTCTACGAGGGCGGGAACGCCGCCTTCTCGGCCGCGCCGGCGCACACCCTGTCCACCAACCAACAGCTCACGATCGACCTCGCGCTGGTGGCCGGGGGCGGTATCTCGGGCGCCGCGACGCTGGGGTCCTTCGGACCGGCGCTCGACGGCATCTACGTCGGCGTGTTCGATGCCGCGTCCTACGCCTTGGTCGGGCTCACCGTCACCCAGGGCGACGGCACCTGGTCGATCCCCGAGCTCGTGCCGGGCACCTACAAGGTGGCCTACGTCGACCCCGACTGGCTCCAGCCCGAGATCCAGGTGGCGAGCGTCCTCCGGCCCGTGTTCGTGCCCGACCGCGACATCGACGGCGAAGGGTTGGCCGCAGCAGCGGCGGCCGCGGGGTCGTTCGTCGTCACCGTCGGCAGCACGACGAACACCGGCACCCAGGACCTCGCCGGCTACCACTGCAACCGGGTGACCCACTACCCGGGCGCCGACCTGACGGACTGGGTGGCCACGGTGCCCGACGGCCAACCGTTCGGCGCGTACCTCCAGGGATGCGACCTCGCGGGAGCCAACCTCACCGGCGCCACCGTTGCCGCCGGCACGATCTCGGTGTTCGTCGCCAACCTCTCCTACGCCGACCTGACCAACGCCGTGCTGGGGGTCGACATGCACTTCGGCATGGTCGACCCGTACAACTCGATCAACGACCACTTCGACGCCGACCTCACCGGCGCCCGCATCGCCGGTGCCGACTTCGCCGGGGCGCAGCTGCGCTTCGAGTCGCTGCTCGACGCCGACCGCGACTGGACCGGCACGAGCTTCGTCGGGGCATCGATGAGTTGGGCGGACTGCTGCTACCCCAACCCGCCCTACCAGCCGCCACCGCCCACCCCGCTGTTCGTGACGGGCGTGAACGGCGCGCCCCTGCCGGGCGCCATCTCGCCGGAGCCCGACATCGACGGCGCCAGCTTCTCCGAAGCGTGGTTCGACCATCTCGCCGGCGAGACGATCACCGGCTTCACCTGCCTGGGCTGCCGGTTCGGCGGCTACAACCCCCTCACGATGACGCAGACCAGCGGCGCCGACCTCGCCGGTGTCCACCTGCCGGGCGCCAACCTCTCGGGCAGCGATGTCTCCAACGGCAACCTGTCAAACGCCGACCTGTCGAACGCCGACCTGAGCCACATCAACTGCACCAACACGAACTTCTCGGGCGCCAACCTGTCGGGCGCCGACCTCACCGGAGCCAACTGCGCCGGCGCCACGTTCACCGGCGCCAACCTCACCGGGGCGACCATCGCCGAGGCGACCATGACGCCGAGCACCGGGCTGACCAAGAGCCAGCTCGTCACCACGGCGCTCGACTGGCACGGCGTGCACCTGCATCACCTGAACCTGTGGGGCATGAACTACTCGGGCCGCAACATGGCCGGCGCCAACCTGTCGTACACGTACTTCAACTCGGCGAACTTCACCAACGTCAACCTGACCGGGGCCGACCTCACCAACACGACGCTCAGCTACGCCAACCTCACCGGCGCCACGATCGCCGGCACCGACCTCGACGCTGCCTACGGGCTGACCGTGACGCAGCTGTTGTCGACGGCGTCGAACTGGTCGGGGGTGAACCTGACCGGATGGAACCTGTCGGGCCAGCCGCTCGCCGGGCGCACGCTGACCGGCGCCAACCTGACCAACGCCAACCTGTCGGGCACCGGCCTGAACCTGTCGGGCGTGAACCTCACCGCCGACGGGTACGTCATCACCGGCGCCAACCTGTCGGGGCTGAACCTGAGCGGCGTCACCATCACCGGGCTCGACGCCACCGGAGCCAACCTGTCCGGAGCCAACCTCGCCGGCGCCATCGGGTTCTTCACGAAGCTGGTCAACGCCGACCTCTCGAACGCCGACCTCACGAACGCCATCCTGGTCGGCGCCGACCTGACGGGCGCCAACCTCACCGGCGCCATCACCACTGGCGCGGTGCTGTCGAGCACGAACCTCGCCGGCATGGACCTCCACGGCCTCGACTTCTCGGGCCGCAACCTGACCGGCTACCACTTCGAGAACGCCAACCTGTCGGGGACGAACCTCACCAACACCAACCTCACCGGCGCCTTCCTCAACGGTGCCGACCTCACCGGGGTCCAGGCAGCGGGTGTCAAACTCACCAACGCGACGCTGACCAACGCCGACCTGACCGACGCCACCGTCACGAGTGCCGCCTTCACCGGCGCCACGCTCACCGGCGCGCGCATCACCGGCGCGACCGTGTCCTCGTCGACGCTGACCAGCGCCCAGGTCCAGACGACGGACCACGACTGGACGGGCACGTCGCTGCGCTACGCCAACCTCAGCGGCATCGCCTTCGTCGCCGGCGGCTACGTGCTCACCGGCGCCGACCTCACCGGTGCGAACCTCAACGGCGCCAACCTCACCGGACTCGACCTGACCTCGTTCTCGGTGCTGCCGGCGAACTTCACCAACGCCAACCTGTCCGGCCTCGACCTCCACGGCGCTGACCTCAGCAGCACGAACTTCACGGGGGCGAACCTGACCGACGCCGACCTGTCCGGCGTCACGACGGGCACCTACACCGTGCGATTCGACGGGGCGAACCTGACCGGCGCCGACCTGGCGAACGCCTACCTCGGCACCGCCATCGTGCACAACGCTGTGCTGACGGGGGCGCACATCACCGGTACCGACTTCGGTTGGATCTACGGCGTCACGGCCGACATGCTGCGCGCCACTGACCATGACTGGACCAACACGAAGCTGACGTCGGCACGGACCGCCTCCGGGGCGGTGAGCTTCGCCGGCACGGACTTTGCCGGCGGCGGCTACCTGCTCGCCGGCTCGGACCTGTCGGGCCTGTCGTTGGCCAACAGCAACCTCTCGGGCGTCGACCTCACGGGCACCAAGCTGCAGCAGACCACGCTCACCGGTGCAACCCTGGCCGGCGCCACGCTGACGGGCGCCACGATCGTGCGCGCCGACTTCACCGGCGCGGTCGGGTTGACCCGCAATCAGCTCGTGGCGGCAGGCACGAACTGGGGTGGCATCAAGATCGCCGGCACCGGCATCTCGCTCGACGGCATGGACTTCGCGGATGGTGGCTACACCCTGACGGCGACCGCGAACTCCACCTCCTACGGCGTCGACTTCAGCGGGCTGAGCATGGTGGGCGTCAACCTGTCGGACAAGGGCGCCTACTGGCTGGCCAATGCCAACTTCTCGAACGCCGACCTCTCGAACGCCGACCTGCGCAACACCACCGTCGGCGCCAACCTCACGGGCGCCAACCTCACGGACGCGCTCGTGAGCGGCGCCCAGCTCACCGGCGTCACCCTCGCCCAGCTGCAGACCTTGGGCGCCGGGTGGTGGGAGGCCAGCAGGTTCTCGAACGCCGACTGGACCGGCATCGACCTGTCGGGCGTCGACCTGTCCGGCATCGTGCTGTCGGGCATGACGCTCGACGGTGCCGACTTCGGCGGCGCGAACCTCACGAACGCCCAGCTCACGAGCTCGTCGGCTGCGGGGGCCACCTGGACCGGTGCAACCACCACCGGCCTGAAGCTGACGTCGGCCGACATCTCGTCACCGGTCGGTCTGACCCCGATGCAGTTGTCGGCCACCAACCCGACGTGGAACACGGTCGACGCCACCGGGGCGAGCCTCGCCGGCGCCTCCCTGGTTGACTTCACCTTCGAGTACGTGACGTTCGCGTCGGTCTCGCTCGTCGGTGCCGACCTGACGAGCGCATACCTCAACCACGTCACGTTCGACGGCGCCGACCTGACCGGCGCGCGGATCACCGATGCGGACTCCTCCAACACCACCGTCACGGCCGCCCAGCTGCTGTCGACCAACCGTGACTGGTCCCAAGGCACGCTCCCGACAGCCGACCTGACCGGTGCCGATCTCTCCGCGTCGCCTCCGACGCTCACCGGCGCCTACACCGGGGGCCTGAATCTGACCGGTGCGAACCTCACCGGCGTTTCGTTGACCGGCGCCAAGGTCAGGGGTACCAACTTCTCCAACGCCGTCGGACTCACGTGGGCGCAGCTGTCGAGCGCCGACAAGGACCTCTCGTCCGTCGACCTGCATGGGACCGACGTGACGTTCGCGGGCCTGGCCCTGACAGGCTTCAACTTCGCCTACGCCACCCTCGACGGTCTCGACTTCACCGGCGCATCCTTCGTCGGATCGTCGGTGTATGGCACCTCGTTCGCTGGTGCGAACCTGACCGGCACGGATTTCGCTACGAAGAACCTCTGGTCCGCGGACCTCGCCGGCGCCAACCTGACCGGCGCCAACCTCACTGGCGCTCTCATCTACTACGCCACGTTCGTCGGCGCCACGGGCGTGACCACCGCGCAGCTCGAGTCGACCGCCACGAACTGGGACGGGGTCGTCCTCGACGGCATCAATACCGACCTCTCGGGCATCGACCTCCACGGACGCAAGATCGACGGCGCCTCGTTCGACGGGCTGACGATGGTCGGCGCCAACCTCAGCTCGACGCCGGCCTCCACGAAGGTCACCTTCACCGGCACGAACCTGACCGGTGCCACGTTCTCCGCAGCGTCGTGGACCTCCGGGGCCGACTTCACCAATGCCAACCTGACGAACGCCAACCTGACCAACGCGCAGATGGCCACCTCCACCTTCACCGGTGTGACGTTGACCGGCGCCACCATCACCGGAACCAACCTCTCCGGCTCCACCGGGCTGACGGGAGCGAAGGTGGCAACGACCACGAGCAACTGGACGGGCACCAACTTCTACGGCGTGAGCATCTGGGGCGGGAACTTCAGCGGCAAGAACCTCACCAACGCCGACCTGCGCTGGGCCAAGCTCAACCTCGGCAACCTCACGAACACCACCCTCACCGGCACGAAGCTCGACGGGGCTGACGTGTCCTACGCCAAGTTCACCGGCGCCACCGGCCTCCCGACCGGTTGGGGTACCGCGACGTACTTCAGCACGTTCTGCCCGGACGGCACGACGACGCAGCCGGCCACGCCGGCACAGCTGACCTGCGAGGGGCACCATCTGCCCTGAGTCGCCTCGCCGACTGCGGGCACACGCTCCGGCAACTGCCCTTGCAGCGGCGGTGGCCGCCACACTCGTCCTCGTCGGCGGCCTGTGGCCCCGGACCGATGCCGGCGCTGGCTCGACGATCGCGGCGTGGCCCGACGCCCACGAGGCGAACGCCGCCATCGGACGCGGCGTGGAGATCGTCACCGAGCTCGATGCCGTCCCCGGCAGTGAGTTCATCGACGTGGAGGTCGCTGCCGATGTCGTGGTCGCCGGCGGATTCCGGTCGGTGCGCCTGCCCGTACCCTTCCTGCGCTACCTCCAGCCCGACGGCACCGTCGACCCGGCGTTCATCGCCGCCGTCGAGGCCGAGCTCGCCGTGCTCACCGATCATGGGCTGACCGTTGTGGTCTCGTGCAGTTGCACCATCGAGAGCATCGAGGCCTTCCACGCGCTCTGGGCCCAGCTGGCGCCGGCGCTCGCCGACCAACCGCCGTCGGTCTACCTCGAGCTGGCGAACGAACCGGTGTGGCACGGCACCGACTCGCCGTTCATCCCCGACTTCGGCGCCGACAACATCCTGCACGCCGCCGACTGGAACCAGGCGGTCGCCGCCGTGCTGCCGACCGTGCGCGCCACCAACCCGGAGCGGATCGTGGTGGTCACGGGACCGGACCTCAGCTTCCCCCAGGCCGTCCCCGACCTGGTGCTGCCCGACGACGACCGCCACCTCATCGTGACGTTCCACCAGTACCAGCCGCTGCAGTTCACCCATCAGGGGGCCGGCTGGCTGCCGGGCTCGGACGCCTGGCTCGGCACCACCTGGTCCGGCACCGCAGCCGAGATCGAGACGCTCGCCGACACGATGGAGGCCGCCGTGTGCTGGGCGGATCAGCACGACCGTCCGCTGTTCCTCAGCGAGTTCGGCTCCCTCGCCACCGGCGATCTGGCGTCGCGGGCGACCTGGGCTGAGGCCGTCGCCCGCATGGCCGAGGCTGAAGGCATCTCGTGGACCTACTTCGAGCTGTCGAGCGACGGCTTCGGCATCTGGGACCGCCACGTCGGGGCGTGGCGCACCGAGTTGCACGAAGCGCTGATGCCGACGACCGAGGACCCGATGGCGCCGTGGGCCGTCTGCACCGGCACGCCCACAACGACGGCGCCCGCTGGTGTCTCGAGCACCACCCCGGCCGCAGCGACCGTGACGCCGACCTTCACGGGCTAGCCGCGCCGGCAGTCCGGCGAACCGCACACCAAGCGACAGCGATGCGCCGAAGCCAACTGACCGGCGTCCCGGTCAGCCCATGAGGTCGGCGAGGCGTTCGGCCAGCATCACGCAGCCGAGGTAGGTGTTGCCGCGCACGATCGTCGGCATCGCCGAGGCGTCGGCGACGCGCAGGCCTTCGACGCCGCGCACAAGCAGCTGCGGGTCGAGCACTGCGTCCGGGTCGTCGGCGGGTCCCATGGCGCACGTGCCCACCTGGTGGAAGTAGGTGAAGGTCGACGAGTCGAGCAACGCCCGCATCCCGTCGCGTGACGCGCTGCCAGCCACCAGATCACCGACCGGCGACAGGCGGGTGGCGCCGATGGCCCGGAAGGCGTCGGTCTGCTCCCAGCGGCCAAGGAGCTCCACCACGGTGGCCAAGTCGTCGAGGTCGTCGCCGTCGAGCAACGGAAGGTCGAGTGTCGGGATGGCAGCGGGGTCGGCCGACGCCAGCGTGAGCCGCCCACGCGAGCGCGGCAGCAGGTGGAACACGAACACCTGGAACAGGGTGCCACCGGCCTCCGACGACGAGATCGGGCACGCCAGCACGTGGAAGTCGACGCCGCGCCCACGACCGGTGTCACCGACGAGGACGGTCTTGGCCGGCGACCCGACCAGCGTCTCGCCCTGGGGCCGGTGGTAGATGCAGCCGAGCCCGACGTGGTCCTGCAGGTTGGCGCCGACACCGGGCAGGTCGACCAGCGGGTCGATGCCGAGCGCCCGCAGGTCGGCGGCCGGTCCGATGCCCGACAGCAACAACAGCTTCGGGGACTCGATCGCCCCGGCGCACAGGATCACCTCGGCCGCCTCGATCACCTCGCCGTTGCGCAGCTCGACGCCGATGGCACGCCCGCCGTCGAGCACCACGCGGGCCACCGGGGCCTCGCAGCGGATGGTCAGATTGGCTCGGGCGCGGACGTCGGCGTCGAGGTAGGCCTGGCTGACGCTCAGCCGTTCGCCGGACGGCTGCACCGAGCCGGGGAAGACGCCGATGCCGGGCACCTGCGCCGGGTCGTTGATGTCGTCGACGGGCCGGATGCCCAGCTCGACGGCGCCGTCGTACAGGGCGCGATGGCACGACGCCCACGTCTCGGCCGGCCAGCGCTGCACCGTCAGGGGTCCGGCGTCGCCGTGCAGTGCCCGGTCGCCGAAGTCACGGTCGGTCTCGGCCCGCCGCATCGCCGGCAGCACGTCGTCCCAGCCCCAGCCGTCACAGCCGGCAGCCGCCCACCCGTCGTAGTCGGCGGGCTGTCCCCGCACCGTCGCCATGAAGTTCACCGCGGAGGTCCCACCGAGCACCTCGCCTCGGTAGAACAGCGTCGGGCTCGACGCGGCACCGATCGGCACGCCCCACTGCACACCGACGGCGGCGCTGAGAATGGCGTCGTACTCGCGCTCGGGCACACGCACCACGTCGGGATAGGCCGAGTCGTCGGGGCCGGCCTCGAGCAACAGCACCGAGCGCGCCGGATCCTCGCTGAGGCGGGCAGCCAGCACCGCACCACTCGTGCCGCCTCCCACGATCACCACGTCGCCCCCCGCCACCTCGCGACTATCTCTATTGACATAGAGAATGTCAATAGTGCCTTGGGTCACGCCGGCGCGTTCGCTCCGTTCGGCGCCTTCTCGAAGGGGCGACTGGCAAGGTCGTGCGGACTGCCACCGACTCGCGGCTGCCGTCCGCAGCGCGCAAACGAATGCGGTGCAGCCGATGGCCGAACATGCAACGCTTTCGCCGGATGTCTGTGGTGGACGGGGGGTGGCGATGGAGACGACGGACACGTGGGGCATCAGTGGTCCGGCGTTCTTGACGCTGTACGGCATCGCGTACCTGCTCGTCGCCGCGCTCGTCCTGCTCGGACGGCGGGCCGAGAACCGGCGAGCAGACTCCGGCTCGACGATGAGCCTGCGCATGTGGCACCCGTGCGACGTGGCGCTGCTCAGCGGTATCGACCTCGCGACGGGCGTTGGCATCATGCGGCTCGTGCAGATCGATTGCCTGCGGGTGGACGCGCCGTACGACGAGGCGCTCGCCGACTCCACGAAGACAGCGCTGCGCAAGCTGACCCGCGCGACACGTCGCCAACTGGCGGTAGACGTGCGCGAGGCTCAGGGGTCTGCCCGCATCGAACTGCACGCGTCACCGCCTGCCGACGCGCACCCCGTGGAGTTGGCCATCCTCGAGGCGGCAGCCGACCGGAACGGCGGCGTGGACACCCTGACCGTGCGCGAGCGCGTCGCCGCCGCGCCGCAGGTGCGCGACGCGCTGATGGAGGCGACAGACCGAATCGCAACGCCTCGAGACCTGTTACGCGCTCGCCGGCTGCTCGCGCTGGCGTGGCTTCCACTGTTCGCGGCCGGCGTCGTTCGCTTCATCGCTGGCGTCGACAACCACAAGCCGGTCGACTTCTTGTTCATCGCCTTGACCGCCACCGTGGCTGCGGCCTGGCTCACGGCCTCACCGCCGAAGCGCCAGACCGCGCTGACACGGGCCGTCGCCCGCGAGCGCCGTGAGCCGCGATGGGTCGTGCACGACGGCCCCCTCACAGCCGACGCGGTCATGGCGACGGCGTTGTTCGGCTCGTCGGTGTTCTGGACCGTGCACCCGGGCGTCGCAGCATCGATCGGGTTGCCTCCTCCGTTCAGCGCGGGCTGGGCGGGCATCGCGAGCACCGGGGTCGACGCCTCGGCGAGCTCAGGTGGTGGCGACGGCGGCTCTGGGGGCGGGTGCGGAGGATGACGAACCCCATCGATCAACGCGGCGGCCCGGGCCGCAACCAGGAGCCGGGCGCCGACCGTCGCCTCGGTCTCGGCCTGGCATGGCGGGCCGAGACCGCCGGCATCGTCGTTCGCCGTCCCGACCTCACCTTCACCGAGGTGCTGGCGGAGTCGTTGTCGTCCCATCGCCGAGACCCGATCCCGCTGTTGCTGGACACAGCGCGCGCCCGAGGCGTGCGGGTGGCCGTCCACAGCGTGTCGCTCTCGCTCGGAAGCACAGAGCCGCCGAGCCGCCAGCGCCTGAGACATCTCGCCCGGCTCGCGGAGGCCCTCGATGCACCGATCGTCAGCGACCACGTGGCCTTCGTACGCTCAGGTGGCCGCGACGCCGGCCACCTGCTCCCGCTGCCTCGCACCCGGGCGGCGCTCGACGTCCTGGTCCGCAACGTCCGGCGCACACAGGCGGCGCTCCCGGTTCCGCTCGCCCTCGAGAACCCCGCGTCGGTGTTCGCGTGGCCGGATGACGAACTGGAAGAGGCGGCCTTCCTCGGCGAGCTCGTCGAACGGACCGGCTGCCAGCTCGTGCTGGACCTGGCGAACCTCCACGTGAACGCCACCAACCACGGCTTCGACGCCGTCGGCGTCCTCGACCGGTTGCCGTTGGCGTCGGTCGCCTACGTCCACGTCGCCGGCGGCGAGGCGCGCGGCCGACGCCTCCACGACACCCACCGACATCCCCTCTGGGCCGAGGTCGACGGGTTGGTTCGATCCCTCGCGGCGCGCACCACCGTGTCGGGCATCCTGCTCGAACGAGACGGGGCGTTCCCGCCCGACGATGAGCTGCACGCAGAGCTCGACCGGGTCGCGTCGGCATGGCGCGACGGCGCACGGGCCGCGCCGACCGACCGACACGACGACCACCCTCTGACAGCACCGTCGTCCCGGTCCGCCGCCTCGTCCGGACCAGGGGCGCTCGACACGGCGCAACGCCAGCTCGTCGCCGCGCTGCTCGAGC
>CAZYKR010000003.1:0-44297 GCA_964648005.1 uncultured Iamiaceae bacterium | reverse complement strand
CGTGACCGTCTCCGGCGAGGCCAAGCGCGAGGCGCTGCAGCGAGTGTTCGGCGATGGCGACGTACCGGCGGCGCGCGTCGCCGCGGACCGCGTGGTGTTCCTCGCCGATCGGGCTGCCGCCGGCGATCTCGGACCGATCTCGGGCTGACCGGCGCCGGCGGGCTCAGCCGGCGTCGAGCAGGTGCGCCGCGTCCGTCAGCCCGGCGATGCGCAGCCGCTCCGACAGCCACCGCAGCGCCCCGGCGGCGCCGGCTGCTTCGTCGGGGCTCTCGCTGTGGCGCAGCCGTTCGCCGATGGCGCCCGCACCACCGCGTCGTGCCACCTCGGCGGCGAGGACGCTGAGTGCCACGGCGCCGCCTCCGTCGGGCTCGGCCGTGGCGGCGCCGGTGGCGGCCAGGTGGGCCACCTCGTTGGGCACGGCCTGCAGCGCGCCGTCCTGCTCGGTCAGTTCCAGACCGAGCTCGAGACAGCGGCGTGCCACGGTGCCCTCGGGCACGCGTGCGATGAGCGGTCGGGCGGCGGCGACATCGCCGCGCTGGAGCCACGCCCACGCCTCGAGCTGATCGGCGACGCTCAGCCAGCCGTCGCGCAGCTCGAAGCTCCGCATCCGGTCGACGGCGATCAGCGCCAGCTCTGGCTCGCCCTGCAGCACGGCCTTGGCCGCCGAGCCGAACTCGTCCTCGAGCCCGCGCCGCATCCCGGACGCACGACGGGGCACCGGAGGAGAGGGTTCAGGAGCGTTCGACACGGCGACAACCTAGCGTTCTCACGCCCCACCGAGAATCACGTCGTCGACGATCGCCGCGTGCGCCGTCTTCCCGAGCCCCTTGAGACCCTGCTGGAAGCGCAGTGTCTCCTCGAACCCGCCCGAGCCCTGGTCGAGCAGGTGACGTGCCACCTCCTCGGTCAGACCCTCGGACGCCGCCAACTCGATGGCCAGGACCCTGCTGTGATCGTCGGGCCCTGCCAGCAGGGCCTGCGCCAACGCGTCCGCACCCCCGTCCCGGTCGCCGCGCACGATCAGGATGCCCGCGTCGAGGAACGGCTTGGCCGGGTGGCGCCGCGGCAGCTGTTCGGCCAGCCGCGCCGCATCGTCGGCCTCGCGCCCCGCCAGGCACGCCCACGCCTCGATCTCGACCAAGAGCGTCTCGGTCCTGCCGCCCGGCTTCTGGCGTCGAGCGGCATGGATGGCCCGCATGGCGGCGTCGCGGTCGTGGCGTTCGAGCGCGCTCAGGGCATCGGCGATGTCGTCCTTGACCGAGCGGGTCTTGCGGCGGCGCTTGCGCTCGCGGTCGAGATCGACGATGTCGTCGTCGTCGGCCGGCGCCATGGCGCCGCCACCGCCGGTGATGCCGCCGAAGTTGCCGGCGAGCTCGTTGATCGCCTCGCCGTACGTACGGGCGGTCGACCGGTAGCGACGGTAGGCCGAGATGTTCGCCCACAGGCTGAGTGCGGCCAGCAGCATGATCCAGGTGACGTACGCCCAACCGAGCACGAGCCAGGCGTAGAGGCTGAACAGCACGACGGCGCCGCCGGTGATGATGGACACGACCTGCGTCGTGCGGGTCATGACGTGGCCGCGCCACCAGGCCAGCCCGGCGTCGAGAGCGTGCCCGCCGTCCACCGGGAGCATGGGCAGCACGTTGAACAGGCCCCAGAACACGCTGATCCAGATGAACAGCTGCACGGCGATCCATGCGGCTTGGACCGGGAGCGACGGATCGAACAGGACCACGTCACGGGTGAGCAGCCACAGCGGCACGCCGAGGGCGAAGCCGGCGAACGGCCCGGCCAAGCTCACGGCCATGTCGTGCGATGCCCGATCGACGCGGCCCATCGTGACGCCGCCGAGCCCGTGCAGTTCGATCGCCGCGCTCGATCCGAACCGGCGGAACGCCAGAGCATGGCCCATCTCGTGCAGCAGGATGGCGATGAACAGCACCGGGGGCCACAGCACGAACGCCAGCAAGCTGCGGCTGCCCAGACCGAGCAGCACGGCCGTCACCCAGAACCACGGTTGCACGGCCACCGGGGTCCGGCCGACCCTGAAACGCAGTACGCCCCGCATGATCCTCCGTCAGTGGTCCGGCGTCGCGGCGCCGATAAGGTTCGCTGGCATGGTAGGCGACGCGACCGCAAGCCCCACCGTCGCGCTCGACGGGGGGCCGATCGATGCGCCCCTCCACGAGCTGACGGCACGAGCCCGAGCGGTGCGCGACGCCGCCTTCGGCACGCGGGTGACCTTCTCGCCGAAGGTGTTCATCCCGCTGACGATGCTGTGCCGTGATCGCTGCGGCTACTGCACCTTCGCCCAGCCCCCGGCCCGGCTGACCTCGGCGTTCCTGTCCCCGGACGAGGTGCTGGCGATCGCCCGGCGGGGCGCTCGGGCCGGCTGCCACGAAGCCCTGTTCACGCTGGGCGAGGCGCCCGAGGCCCGGTACCCGGCGGCGCAGGCGTGGCTCGACGAGCACGGGTACACGTCGACGGTCGACTACCTCGCCGCCATGTGTCGGCTCGTCCTGGAGGAGACCGGTCTGCTCCCCCACGCCAACGCCGGTGCGCTGACAGCCGACGAGCTGGCGGTGCTGCGCTCGGTCGCGCCCTCGCAGGGCATGATGGTCGAGTCGGTGGCCGAGGACCTGGCGTGCCACCGCAACTGTCCGGACAAGGTGCCGGCGCGGCGCCTGGCCACCCTCGACGCCGCAGGAGCGGCGGCCATCCCGTTCACCACCGGCCTCCTCGTCGGCATCGGTGAGTCGCGCGCCGACCGCATCGCCACGATCGCCGCCATCGCCGCCTCGCACGCCCGCCACGGCCATATCCAAGAGGTCATCGTCCAGAACTTCCTGCCGAAGGCCGGCACGGCGATGCACGCGTCGGCGCCGTGCCCGAGCGACGACTTCCTCGAGACGATCGCGCTGGCACGACTGCTCCTGCCGGCCGATGTGCACCTCCAGGCGCCACCGAACCTGAGCGATGACTTCGGCGACCTGCTCGCCGCCGGCATCGACGACTGGGGCGGCGTCAGCCCGATCACGGCCGACCACGTCAACCCCGAGCGGCCCTGGCCCGCACTCGACCGGCTGCGCCAGGTCACCGAGGCCGCCGGCCACACGCTCGCCCCTCGCCTGACCGTCTACCCGGAGGTTGTCGCTGAGCGCCACCGCTTCGTCGACCCCGGGCTGCACTTCGCCGTCATCGATCGCGCCGACGCCGAGGGCCTCGGCCGCGACGATCCGGGCGCCGTGTTCGTGCAGCACCTGCGCCCGCCGAGCCCCGAGCAGGTCGACGACGGCATCGAGATCCTGCACCTCGGGCCGCGCTCCACCGCCTGGTACTCGGGTGCGTCGGTGTCGCCGCCCCAGCTGGTGGGCCGACCGGCAGCGGCGGGCGGGGCCGTGCGCGAGGTGCTCGACGGCGTCCTGCTGGGCCAGCAGCCCGAAGAGGACGAGCTGGTCACGCTGTTCGGCGCGCGCGGCCGTGAGGTCGCGGCGGTGTGCGAGCTGGCGGATGAGCTGCGGCGCAGCGTCGTCGGCGACACCGTCACCTACGTCCGCAACCGCAACATCAACTACACGAACGTGTGCACGTTCAAGTGCCGCTTCTGCGGGTTCTCGAAGGGGCCGCTCAGCCTGAACCTGCGCGGCACGCCCTACCTGCTCACGCTCGACGACATCGCCGATCGCGTGCGCGAGGCCGTGGCCGTCGGTGCCACCGAGGTGTGCCTCCAGGGCGGCATCCACCCCGACTTCGACGGCGACTACTACATCGACGTCACCCGTGCGGTGAAGGAGGCGGCGCCGCAGATCCATGTGCACGGGTTCACCGCGCTCGAGGTCACCGAGGGGGCCGCCCGCCTCGGTGAGCCGTTGGCGCAGTACCTCACCCGACTGCGCGATGCCGGCTTGGCCACGTTGCCCGGCACCGCCGCCGAGATCCTCGACGACGAGGTCCGCGCCGTCATCTGCCCCGACAAGCTCGACACCGAGGCGTGGCTCGACGCCCACCGCACCGCGCACCAGGTCGGACTGCGATCGAACATCACCATCATGTTCGGCAGCGTCGAGACGCCGCGCCACTGGGCCCGCCACCTGGTGCGCACGCGGGCGCTGCAGCGTGAGACCGGCGGCTTCACCGAGTTCGTCCCCCTGCCGTTCGTCCACATGGCGGCGCCGCTGTACCTCCAGCACAAGGCGCGGCGCGGGCCCACCTTCCGTGAGGCGCTGCTGATGCACGCCATCGGTCGCATCGCCTACCACGGGCTGATCGACAACATCCAGGCGTCGTGGGTGAAGCTCGGCAGCGCCGGCGCAGCCCAGGTGCTCCAGGCAGGCGGGAACGACCTCGGCGGCACGCTCATGGACGAGAACATCTCGCGCGCCGCCGGCGCCACACACGGCCAGTTGATGGAGGAAGGCGACTTCCGCGCGCTGGTCGAGCCACTCGGGCGCACGCTGGCGCAGCGCACGACGCTGTACGGGCGCGTCGGCGCCCTCGCCTGAGCAGATGCCGGCCCGCACGCCCCGCTACCGCACCGGCGACACCGACCTCGACGCCGCCGTCGAGGCACTGGTCGTGCAGGCTGGCGTCGGGCGCGACCACGACCTGGTCTTCGAGATGGTCGTCTCGGCGCTGCGCATGGGGCGCGAGGCGGCCGACCGTGGCGAGCTGAAGCTGGTGAGCGCCGCGCTCAAGGAGTTGCGGTACTCGTTCATGGTGTTCGAGCCCTACGCCGCCACCCGCAAGCTGGCCATCTTCGGCTCGGCCCGCATCACCTCCGACGACGCCGCCTACGTCGCCGCGCGCGATCTCGGCGCGGCGATGGCCGAGGCAGGGTGGATGGTCATCACCGGCGCCGGGCCCGGCATCATGGCGGCCGGCATCGAAGGTGCCGGCGCCGACCAGGCGTTCGGGGTGAACATCCTGTTGCCCTTCGAGGCCGCCGCGGCACCCGTGATCGCCGACGATCCCAAGCTCATCAACTATCGCTACTTCTTCACCCGCAAGATCACGTTCATGCGCGAGTCCCACGCCTTCGCCCTGCTGCCGGGCGGCTTCGGCACGATGGACGAAGCGTTCGAGCTCCTCACCCTCATGCAGACCGGTCGGGCACCGCTGGCGCCCGTCGTGCTGCTCGAACCGCCGGGCGGCACGTACTGGGCGACGTGGGAGGGCTTCGTGCGCCAGGAGCTGCTGGCGCGCGGCCTGATCGGCGCCGATGACCTGTCGATGGTGCACCGCTGCCACGACATCGGCGAGGCGGTGCAGCACATCACGGACTTCTACCGGACCTACCACTCCCAGCGGTACGTCGGTCAGCGCCTCGTCCTGCGCCTGGCACACGACGTCGGCGACGACGTGCTCGCGGAGCTGAACGACGAGTTCGCCGACATCTGCGTCAGCGGCGGCATCGGGAGGGCCACCGCCAGCGAGCCCGAGATCGCCGACGACGACCACGTCGAGCTGCCGCGCCTCGCCCTGCGGTTCGACCGGGTGAGCTACGCGCGCCTGCGGCAGCTCATCGATCGGCTGTCTCGTGCAGCAGCGCCGCCGCCTTCTCCACCGCCCGGCGCGCCCGCGTGATCACTCGTTCCTGACGCGCTGCGCCCTCGTCGCCGTCGGCGACCGCCACCTGCAACCGGTCGATCGCCACCTCGGCGAGCTGCTCCGCGACGTCGTCGAGCTGCGCGGCGATCTGGTCCAGGCGGTCGTCCATGAGCCAGTTCTACACGCCGCTACAGTGCACCCGCATGCCTTCGCCCGACGACCTCCACGAGCTCGTCACCTTCGACGTCGACGGGGTCACCTACGAGTTCGACCTCACCTTCCTCACCAGCAACTGGAGCTGCGTCTTCGGCGAGGGGTGCCTCGGCGTGCTGACGGCACCAGCCCCCGAGCTCGTGCACGGGTGCTGCACCTACGGCGCGCACTTCATCGACAAGGCGGACCGCAAGCGGGTGGCCTCGCTGGTCGATCAGCTCACCGACGCCGATTGGCAGTTCAAGGACCGGGCCGAGGCGAAGGGCGGCCCGATCCACCGCAACAAGCACGGCGAATGGGTCACCCGCACCGTTGACGGCGCGTGCATCTTCGCCAACCGGACCACCTTCCCGACGGGGCCCGGGTGTGCGCTGCACGCCAAGGCGTTGGCCCTCGGCGAGCGACCGATCGATTGGAAGCCGCAGGTGTGCTGGCAGGTGCCGCTGCGCTTCGACGAGACCACCGACGACCTCGGCCACACGACCGTGCACCTGCGCGAGTGGAAGCGCCGCGACTGGGGCGAAGGCGGCGCGGAGTTCCACTGGTGGTGCACCGAGTCGGGCGAGGCGTTCGTCGGACACCGACCCGTCTACCTGACCCTGGCCGACGAGATCGCCGAGCTCGTCGGCGACGAGGTGTACGCCCAGCTCGTCGAGCTCATCGAGCGCCGCCCGATCGAGACCTTCCTCCCGCACCCGGCGCTCAACAAACGGGCCGGTTCGGCCGACAGGTGACCCACCATGCGCGCGTTCAACGCCCAAGAGCTCGAAAAGGCCTGCCTCGACAACGGCCTGCTCATGCCCGAGCACGTCTGCGAGCAGCTCGTCGCCGCCATCGATGCCCAGAAGCACGTGATCTTCACGGGCCCGCCCGGCACCGGGAAGACGACCCTGGCCTACGTGGCGGCCGAGGTCGCCCGGCAGTCGATGATGTGCACCGGGTTCCTGCCCACCACGGCCACCAGCGAGTGGACGACCTTCGAGACCATCGGTGGCCTCCAGCCGACCGGTGACGGCCTGATCTTCCGACCGGGGCTCTTCGTGGATGCCATCGAGTCCGGGCGCTGGCTGGTGATCGACGAGCTCAACCGATCGAACTTCGACCGGGCGTTCGGGCAGCTGTTCACCGTGCTGTCCGGGTCGGCCGTCGTGCTGCCGTTCAAGCGCAAGGGCCAGCCGCTGCCGATCTCGATCGTCCCGCCGGGCATCGAGCCTCCGGAGAAGACCGATGTCATCCGGGTCCCGGCGAACTGGCGGATCATCGCCACCATGAACGTGTTCGACAAGAACCTGCTGTTCGACATGTCGTACGCCCTCATGCGCCGGTTCGCCTTCATCGAGGTCGGCACGCCCTCCGAGGCGGCGTACGAGCAGCTCCTGCAGGGCCCGGGCAACGTGGTGGCAAAGCTGCTGTGCCTGCGCCGGTTCAGCGATCTCGGCCCGGCCGTCTACATCGACGCCGCGCGCTACGCGGCGCGACGGGCCAAGGACGGACCGAGCGAGTCCCGGCTGATCTATGAGGTGTTCTACGCCTACTTCCTGCCGCAGTTCGAGGGCATGGAAGACCGTCGAGCCACCACGCTCTACCGGACGGTTGCCCAGTTCCTGGATCCGCCGGAGCAAGCGGAGGCGCAACGGACGATCAGCGACGTCCTGGGCGTCGAGCTGGCGGTCTGAGCACCGCGGCGGCGACATGGCGAACACCACCCACCTCGCGGCCGAGACGAACGAGGCCTTGGCGCCGGGCGACCCCGGCTGGGACGCGCTCGACGACCTCTGGGGACGCCTGGCCCGGCCGTTCGACGTGGCCGCGACCGTCGGGGCGCTCGTCGGGCTGCCGGCCAAGGAGATCGCGCAACTGGTCGGCGCCGTGATCGCCACGTCGCCCGAGGCGGAATGCCTCCTCGACGAGTTCCCCCACAGCATCCGATCGCTGGCGACCTCGATGCAGACCCAGGCGGAGCGCTGCGTCGGCGAGCTGCGCGGCCCGGTCTTGTGGTCCGAGACCCTTGCCGCCCGGGCGTCGAGTTTCGGCAACCCGGACGTCTTCGTGTGCGCGGCGCCGTCTCGGGCCTACGACATCGACGAGAACCGGGTGCTGGTGTGGGCCCTGGTGCTGGTGCGCGATGCCGCCGAGCGGGCGACGGTCGACGTCGACGTGCGTCACCAGGACGTGCTGATGCGCCGGGCGAAGCTCAACGGACACGACGCCGGGCGTTTCGTCGAGCACCCGGCGCTGGCTCGCGTCTCGCGGGTACGCCCTTCCCCCCGCGCCATCCGGCGCACGCGCGCCGGCAAGAAGAAGCGCTCGTACCTCCCCGCCCTGCAGATGATCGACAAGGCCACCAACCCCGTCGACGCCGGGTTCGTGCGCGACCTGTGCGACGAGCGCACCCGGGTGCAGCAGGAGGTGCTGATGCAGCTGGTCCACCGACTGGAGCGCCACGGGGGTCGGCTCCCGGAGTTCCGCGTCGAACGCGGCGCCGTGTACGCCGGCCCGGTGCAGTACTACCACGGGCGTCGGCGCGGCGATCGGTCGCAGCTGTCGGGCATCGTGATCGGGCAGCTGCTCGTCGACGTGCCCGACCAGCTGCACGATCCGAGCCGCGATCGTGCAGAAGCGTCGTTGGCGGCGCGATCGGGCAACCGGCGCACCATGGTGATCATGGACGACGACGACATCGATCGAGCCATCGACCGGGCGATCGACCTGGCCCGGTCGGTCTAGGACACCGGTGGTGCCTCAGTCCTCATCGAGCTCGTCGTGCATGCACCAGGAGGCATGCTCGGCCCCAGGCGCTGCGCCGCACTCCGGGCAAGGCTCAGGAGCACGATCTTCCTCGAAGATCGTGCTGAGGTCTTCTGTGTCGTTCGTTCGCTTGAGAGCTCGAGCTTCCTCGAAGCGACGATGGCGCCCCTTCTTCACGGGCAATCTCCCGATCAGGCCAGATGAAGTCGGCTCAGTCTAGCCTCACACCCTCACCCGTCCACGCTGACCACATGAGGACCCCTTTCCGTGCCTTTTGACCATCCCTGGTGGACATCGGCGGTGATCTACCAGATCTACCCGCGGTCGTTCTGCGACACCGACGGCGACGGCATCGGCGATCTCGACGGCGTCAGACGGCACCTTGACCACCTGACGTGGCTGGGCGTTGACGGTTTGTGGCTGTCGCCTGTCTTTCCGTCACCGATGGCCGACTTCGGTTACGACGTCGCCGACTACTGCGACGTCGACCCGGTGTTCGGCGACCTCGACGCCATGGACGCCCTGATCGACGAGGCCCACGACCGCGGCCTGCGGGTGCTGCTCGACTGGGTGCCGAACCACACCTCCGACCAGCACCCGTGGTTCCAGGCGGCACGGACCTCCCGGGACGCAGCCCTGCGCGACTTCTACGTGTGGCGTGACCCGGCCCCCGGCGGCGGCCCACCGAACAACTGGCGTGCCGCTTTCGGCGGTGACGCCTGGACGTTCGACGACGCCACCGGCCAGTACTACCTGCACTGCTTCTTGCCGGAGCAGCCGGATCTGCAGTGGGCCAACCCCGAGGTCGAAGCGGCCATGCACGACACCCTGCGCTTCTGGATCGACCGCGGCGTCGACGGCTTCCGCATGGATGTGATCCACCTCATCGGCAAGGACCCGGAGCTGACCGACGATCCGGACGACCTGGTCGAGCTCACCCATGTACCGCTCAACCATCGTCCCGAGACCCACCCGCTGCTCCGGCGCCTGCGCACCCTGCTCGACGACGCCGGCGACCGCATGGCCGTCGGCGAGGTGTATCTCCTCGACACGGCCCAGGTCGCCGAGTACTACGGCGACGACGACGAGCTGCACCTGTGCTTCAACTTCCCACCGTTGTTCGCCCCGTGGTCCGCGTCGGCGTGGCGTGCACAGATCCGCCGGACCGAGGCCGAGCTGGGGCCGCGTGGCGCCTGGCCGACCTGGGTCCTGTCCAACCACGACAACCGGCGCCACCGCACCCGCTACGGCACCGATGCCGCGGCGCGGGCGGCAGCGGTGCTGCTCCTGACGCTGCGCGGGACGCCCTTCCTCTACGCCGGCGAGGAGCTCGGCCTGCAGGACGGCACCATCGCGCCGGATCGGGTCGTGGATCCGGGTGGGCGCGACGGATGCCGCTGCCCCATCCCGTGGGACGATTCGCCCACCCACGGCTGGGTGACCGAGGACCCCTGGCTGCCGTGGCCACCGGAGGCCGACGTCAGGTCCGTGGCCCGCCTGCGCCAGGACCCGGACTCGATCCTGTGGCTCTATCGCGAGCTGCTGGCCCTGCGACGCGCCTCGCCCAGCCTGCGTGCCGGCACGCTCGAGCTGGTCGACGTCGGCAACGACGACGTCCTGGCCTATCGGCGGCAGGCCGACGGTGACGCCGCCCGCCTCGTCCTCGTGCACATGGCGACGGCCGGCGAGGTCCGTGTCGCAGGGTGCTCCGGGGAGGTCGAGTGCTCCAGCGCCATCCCCGGGCGACGGGGTGCCTTCGACGGGACGCTGGCACCGGCTGAGGCCGTCGTGCTGCGAGCGGGCTGACCATGCCGGCAGCGTGGATCTTGTTGCCGCTCGGCCTCGGCACGGCGTTGGTCGGCTCGGTCGGCGGACTGGGCGGAGCCATCCTCCTCGTCCCGCTCCTCGTCGTCCTCGGTGTGGACCCGCGCCTGGCGGCGCCGCTCGGCATCATGTCCGTCGCCGCCGGTTCCCTGGCGGCGGCACCGCGCCAACTCGGCGACGGACTCGTCCACCAGCGGCTCGGCGTCCTGCTGGAGATCCCCGCATCGGCAGGCGCCATCGTCGGGGCACTCGTCGGCAACGTCATCGATGCCGACGTGCTGGCCCGCCTGCTCGGCATCGTGGCCATCGGCGCCGCGTTCGCCGGTGCCACGCGCAAGGGCATGCGCAACCTGCCGTCGCCGACGTTCGGCGCCGAGCCCGCCGGCGAGTGGCCGGGCACGCTCGGCGGCACCTACCACCTCGGTGACGAGGTGGTCCCCTACAGCGCTCGGCGGGTGCCCGCAGGGCTGGGCGCCATGATCGGCGCCGGGATCATCTCCGGGCTCGCCGGCATCGGCGGCGGGTTCGTCAAGACCCCGGTGATGTCCGAGCTCATGCACGTCCCGGTGAAGGTGGCCGCCGCCACCACCACCTTCACCGTCGGCATCACCGCCGCCGCCGGGTTGGCGGTCTTCTCGAGCCAGGGACGCGTCGACACCCACGCCGGCGCCGCCGTCGTCGTCGGCAGCCTCGCCGGGGGCCTGCTCGGGGCACGGGTGCAGTCGCGACTGCACCCACAGGTCGCACGGTGGGTCATCTCCGGTCTGCTCGTCGGGATCGGCATCCTCCTGCTGGTGACGGCCCGATGACCGCTCCCGTGCCGTCGCCACTGGCGGGACGGCAGCGCCGGCTGGTGGTCGCCCTCCAGGTCGTGTTCGCCGTGGCCGTGGCGGCCTCGATCGGCGCCCTCGTGCTGCCCGGTCAGGCCGGCGACGTCGCCGGTGGCGTGATGGTCGCCGTGCTCGTCGGCGCGCCCGCCCTACGGGTCGGGTGGCTGGTGCAACGGTGGTTGCGCCGGGGCGATCGGCGCTTCGCCGCCGCCGCCCTCGCGCTGCTCGGGGTGCTCGTGGTCGCCGTCATCACGTAGGCGGACGGCCGACGCGGTCCTCGAGCACCAGGCCTCCCTGGCCGTCGAACGCCAGCGCCGCGTCGCCGCCGACGAGGCGACGGATGGGCTCGCCGACCAGCTCGGCGCGCCAGCCGGTGCGCAGCCGCGCGTCGGGTGCCTCGACGAGGAGGTCCTCGATGTCGTGCCGCGTGGCCAGCAGGGCGGTGTCGAGCTCGAGGTCGCGCGCCAGCTGCGACACCCAGGCCGACACCAAGGTGATGGCGGGCCGCAGCGTCCGGTCGAGCTGCGCATCGACCTCTCGTGCCGGAGGTGGCTCGGCCGTCCGCCCCTGCTCGATCACCCCGAGCAGCCGTTCGGCCTGACCCTTGCGGAGGTGGCGGCCGTCGATGCCGCGGACCTTGCGGAGCGCTGCCTCGTCGCGGGGCGGTCGGTTGGCGATGGAGATGATGGCGATGTCCGGAAGCACGAAGCGGACCGGCTGATCGAGGCGAGCCGCCTCCTCCTCCCGCCAGGCGGCCACGGCCTGGGCCACGCTGCGTGCCGGACCGCGCAGCTGGCGCGCCTCCTTGATCCGCCGCCAGGCATCCTCCGGTGCTCGTGCGCCGCGCGTGCGGTTGCGGAGCTCGACGCACTCGTCGACCGCCCACTGCCAGCGCCCCTTCGCCTGCAGCGACGCCTCGAGGCGGTCCGTCACCTCCAACAACCACGCCACGTCCGACGCGGCGTAGCGGAGTTGGTCTGCGGTGAGGGGCCGCGCCAGCCAATCGGTGAGCCGGTCGCCCTTGGCCAGGCGCAGTCCGAGCTCGCGCTCGTGCAGCGCCGCCAGCGACGGCGTCGACATCCCCAAGAAGCCGGCGGCGAGCTGGGTGTCGAAGATGCGTGCCGGTGCCGCGCCCGCCGCCACCTCGAGCACCTCGAGGTCCTGGTCGGCGGCGTGGAACACGGCGAGACCGTCGCCCTCGAAGACCGGTCGCAGCGCTCGGACGTCAGCAGCGACGGCATCGACCAGCACGAGACGTCCGGGCCAGGCGAGCTGGAGCAGGCCCAGTGCCGGGAAGTAGGTGCGTTCGCGATGGAACTCGGTGTCGATGGCGTAGCGAGGCTCGTCGGCCACCTCGGCCACGACCTTGGCCAGCGCGTCGTCGGAATCGATCAGCTCGTACTCGCCGACGTCCGGGGCGCGGTCGTTCACGAACCGGCGCCCTCGCCGTCGACCACGAGACCGGCCTCGATCCACGCCAGCGTGCCGCCCGAGACGTTGTGGGCATCGATGCCCAGCGGGCGCAGGTACTCGCTGGCTCGCTGGCTCCGGGCGCCGCTGCGGCAGATGACGTAGACCGGCACATCGCGCGGCAGCTCGCCGGCGCGGTCGGGCACTTCGGGCAGCGGGATCAGGACCGCGCCGGGCACGTGACCCGCGGCGTACTCGTCGGGCATGCGCACGTCGACGATCAGGGCGCCGTCGCTGTGCCGCTCGGCGAGGTCGTCGACGGCGATCTGGGGAACGTCGGTGGTCACGGCCCGGAAGCGTACCGGTCTACATCGGCGGGGGTGTCGAGATCGGCCAGCACACCAGCGGGCAGGTCCGTGACCACACAGACGTCGAGGTCGTCGAGGACCTCCTGGATCGAGCGCCGTCCCGCCGCCAACGCCTGCTCGACGGCGCCGAGCGCGCGCCGTGCCCAGCACGCCACCTGCACCTGACGTACGCCGTCGACGAGCGGGACCGCGACGTCGGCATCGACCGCCGCGCGCGCCAGCACCAGACGAGACACGGCCGCGACGGTCAGCGCCGGGAGGTCGCAGGCGGCCACGATGACCACCGGTGCGTGTGTGGACCGCAGCGCTCCGGCGACGCCGGAGAGGGGGCCGGCGCCGGGGAGCGGCTCGTCGACGACGTGCAGCCCGAGCGCCGTCAGGCCCACGGGATCGCCACCGACGGCGACCACCGGAGCCGCACCGGCCTCCTCCAGCACGTCGGCGACCCGACCTGCCAGGCTACGGCCGCCGACATCCAGGGTGGCCTTGTCGGTACCCATGCGCCGGGAGGCTCCCCCGGTGAGCACCGCACCGCTGACCTGCTCAGACATCGTCGGCCAGCATCGCGGGCGGCGGTCAGCTCTGCGTCAGCTCGTCCTGCCAACTCGGGTCGAGCTGGCGCAGGAACATGGCGCAGCGCTCCGCCTCCGCATCCTCGCCCAGGCGCGCCGCCTGGCGTCCGAGGCCGGCGAGCGCCCGGAGGAACCCCTGGTTCGACTCGTGCGCCCAGCGGACGAAGCCCGACCCCCGCCATCCGTTGGCACGGAGCGCGTCGAGGCCCCGGTGGTAGCCGACGCGAAAGGCGGCGTAGGCCTCGACGTCATCTCGGGCCACCTCGGCGAGGCGGGCCCAGGCATCGGGCCAGGCAGGGTCGCCGGCCACCACGGCGGCGAGCGCGGTGCGCCGCTCGTCGGGGTCGGCGATGGCGATCGCCTGGGCCAGGGCGTGGCGCTGTGCTGCCGGCGCTTCGGGCAGCACCGTCTCCGGCGGGCCCGACGCGGTGAGGCTCACGACGTGGTCGGTCATGGCGTGGACGCTAGCGGAGGCCGGCCAGCAGGCGAACCGCCGGGACCAGGGCGTCGGGGTGCGTCGTGGGGACGTTGTGGCCGGCGCCGGGCACGATCAACACCTGCGCCCCGGGCACGGCATCGGCCAGCACCTCGACGGCGCGCCGGTGACGGACGTCGGGGGCGGCGCCGTAGCCGACCACCCGGGGCATGGTGCGGGGGGTCGTATCCCCCGGCGCGCCGGGCGGGCGCAGCATCCGCTGGGCGGCCTGGCGCGCCGGACCCTCCGCCCGGCGCTGCGCCCGGGTACCCGCCGGCAACGACTCCCAGACGGCATCGCCGACGATGCGCCGCATGAACGCCTCCGCCGCGTCGCCGGGATCGGGTGTCCCAGCGGCGACGCCACCCGCCGTCCGCCGCGGCCACCACGGCTCCCACGGCATCGGCGGTTCGACGGCGAGCACACCGCGTACCTGCCCGCCGAGCTGCGAGGCGGCGGCGAGAGCGATCACCGCGCCGGAGCTGTGGCCCACCAGCACCACGTGCTCGGCACCGATCACCTGGCGGAGGTCGTCGATCTGGTCGTCGAGGGTGGCGCAGACCCCGGCGCCGATCGATCGGCCGTAGCCGCGCCGGTCATAGCGCACGGTCGTCACGTCCTCGAGGCGTCGTGCCAGCTTCACGAAGGCGGCGCCCCGGTCCATCGAGCCGTGCACGCAGACGACGACGGCGGCGTCGGGCCCGGCGTCGCGTCGATGGACGGACAGGCCGTGCTCAGGTGACGCGGACAAGGCGCAGCGTGTCGGTCATGCGACCGCGCTCTTCACGGCTGCCCGACAGCACCGCCACCAGGTCGCCCGTGCGCAGGTGGCCGCCGGCCTTGGCGATGCCGACCGCCGTGGTCGCCAACTCCTCCAGCGAGGCCGCCGACGACACCAGGAACGGCGTGGCGCCCCAGCTCAGCGAGAGCTGCCGATAGGTGCGCTCGTCGTTGGTGAAGCCCAACACCTTGGCCTCGGGCCGCAGCCGAGCGATCGAGCGCACGGTGAACCCCGTACGCGAGATGCACACGATGGCAGCGGCGTCGGTCTCGGCCGCGGCGCGCCACGCCGCCATCGTCATGGCGTTGGTGACGGCGTCCTCCTCGCTGGAGGAGTGCAGGTGCAGCGCCGCCAGCTGGCCGGCCCACCCCGGATAGTCGAATTCGTCGTCGGCGCGGTCGGCGATGCGCGCCATGGTCGCCACGGCGTTCACGGGGTCGTCCCCGATGGCGGTCTCGCCCGACAACATCAGCGCGCTCGACCCGTCGAACACCGCGTTGGCCACATCGGAGGCCTCGGCGCGCGTCGGCGTCGGGGCGGCGACCATCGACTCGAGCATCTGGGTGGCGGTGATCGCCGGCCGGCCGAGGGCGATGCAGCGCTGGATGATGCGCTTTTGCAGGTGCGGGAGGTCCTCGATGGCGCACTCGGCGCCGAGATCGCCGCGGGCGACCATGATGGCCCCGGAGGCCTCGATGATGGCGTCGAGGTTCTCCACGGCGGCGCGCGTCTCGATCTTGGCCACGACGAGCGGTCCGCGCGGGTGGGGCTCGGTGCCGATCCGGCGCACATCGTGGGCGGAGCGGACGAATGACAGCGCCGCCATGTCGACGTCGACCTCGATGAAGGCGTCGAGGAGCCGCAGGTCCTCGTCGGTCGGGGTGGAGACGCGCAGCCGGTCCGACGGGATGTGGACCCCGGGTCGGCCCCGCAGCGGTCCCCCGTGCACGACGCGTGCCACGAGCGCATCGCCGCGACGGTCGACGACGCGCGCCACGACGGCCCCGTCGCCGAAGGTCAGGGCGTCTTCGACCTGCACGTCCCGCAGGAGTTGGTCGTACGAGACCGTCAGGCGCTCGGTGGACGACGGTCCGTCGCCGGGCTCGAGCAGGACCTCCTCTCCCTCGGTCAGCGCGAAGCCGCCCTCGGGGAGCTGCCCGAGGCGGACCTTCGGCCCCGGCAGGTCCACGAGGATGCCGATGGGGCGATCGATGTCGGCGGCGACCCGGCGGATGCGGTGGAAGCGCTCGAGGGCCGTCTCCAGCGACTCGTGCGCCAGGCCGAGCCGGGCGACGTCCATCCCGGCGTGGATCAGCCCCTTGAGGGACGCCTCGCTGTCGGACGCCGGCCCGATCGTGGCGATGATCTTCGTGCGGCGGTCCATGAGGCGGGTGGGGCGGTCCATCGCCCCAACGGTATCGGGCTCAGCGTCGGGGTCCAGGCGTTTCCAGATGCGCCGCATCGTTCACCGTGCGCAGCGCCCGACGTCCGCTGCGACCGGCCAGCACTCGGGTGATCGAGGCGTAGGCCGGCTCGAACCACACGAGGCGGTCGAGCCCGAGGACATCGGCGGTCACGGCGTTGATCACGCCGCCGTGGCACACGACCGCCACGCGCCCGCCCGGGTGGGCCGCGACGATCGCCTCGAACGCGCCGAGCACACGCGACCGGAACGCACCGACGTCGACGCCGAGCGCGGCGAGGTCGCCGGCGACCATCGCCGCCCACCGCTCGTCGTCTGCGGCGCGCAGCTCCTCGACCGGCACGTAGGCGGCGGCGTCGCGATCCCACTCGGCCAGGCCCTCGTGCACGACGGCGGTGTGCCCCAGCACGGCTTCGAGCGGCGCGGCGGTCTGGCGGGCGCGCTGCAGCGGACTCACGTAGACGGCGTCGATCGGCTCGATGCGCAGGCGTGCCGCCATCGCTGCGGCCTGGCGCCGGCCCACGGCGCCCAACGGTGGGTCGGGGTCGCCGGCCGCGGCTGCCGGCAGACCGTGCCGGATCACGATCAGCTCCATCTCACGCCGTGCCCTCCGGGGCATCGGGCCGCACCCACACCTCCGTCCGGGTGGACGGCTTGGCGTTCGAGGCGTCGACGAAGACGTTGAGGTCGAAACCCGGCAGGCGCATGAGGTGGTCGACGATCCCGAGCGAGGCCACCTGGTCGAGCGGCACCAACGCGCCACGCTCGTGCCCGTCGCCGATGATCACGACGCCACCGCTGGCGGCGTGCGGCCCCTTGTCCGCCACGAGGACGTCGATCTCGCGCACCTCGGCCCACGTGACCTGCTCGACGCGCCCGTCGGCGAGCTCGCGTCGAATGCCCTGGTCGTCGATGCCCAGATCGACGGTGGCAGCCCGCAGCGCGCGCACCTTGGCCTGGTTGCGACGGACAGCGATCAACACGGCGAGCGGCGCCACCAACAAGATGAGTGCGAGGGTCGGGTTCACCGCGGCCGCCGTTCAGTTCAGTCGTGCCCGCATGCGGCGGGCGCTGCGCAGGCACCCGTCGCGCAGCTCACCGTCGAGGACCCCGGCGGCCTGGTCGAAGGCGTCAGCCGCCGCGCCGTACCGACCGGTGGCGACCAGGGCGCTGGCGAGATCGACCCACTCCGTGCGCGGGGTGGTCGGGATGGCGAGGCGCAGCCGCTGCACCCACACGACGGCCTCGTGATCGGCGTGGGCGCGATGGACCGAGGCGAGGTTGGCGAGCACGCGCGCCACGACGGCATGGTTGCCTGCCGGGCGGAGCAGCTCCTCGGAGAAGCCCTCCGCGTCGCCCGCCACCTCGATGTAGCGCGCCCGGCACCCCTCGGCATCCAGGACCGCTCCCCCGTCGAAGGCGTCCACGAACACCGACCGGTCGACCTTGTCCCGCAGCAGGAAGTGGCCCGGCATGCCCACCGGCTCCAGCGGGACGCCGACCCGTCGGCCCACCGTGATGGCCAGGATGCTCAACGTGATCGGGATGCCTCGACGGCGCCGGACGACCTCGTGGAGGTACGAGTTGCGCGGGTCGTAGTACGACGTCCGGTCGCCGGTGAACCCAAGGTCGCCGAAGAGCGTGCCGCGCAGGCCGTCGAGCGTGGGGCGGTCCACTTGTGCGGCGAGGTCGTCCAGCCGTGTGAGCTCCGCGGCCACGTCCAGCGTCGGGTCGGCATGCGCGGCGATCAGCAGGCAGGCTTCGTCCAGCGGGATGGCGGCCTCGTCGCGGCGCATCAAGGCAGCGAAGGCCTCCGTCGCGTCGTCTCCGGGCAGCACGACGCACACCGTATCGGCACCGCTACGGTGTGCCGCCATGTACCCCGGAGCACACGCCGCAGACCGCCCGGACGCCCCCGCCGTGATCATGGGCGGCACCGGTGAGGTGATCACGTACGCCGAACTGGACGCCGCGGCGAACCGCCTCGCGCACCTCTACCGCTCGCTGGGGCTCGGCGTCGGCGACCACGTCGCCTTCTGCCTCGAGAACCACCCGCGCTACTACGAGCTGCTCTGGGGAGCGCACTACGCCGGGCTGTACTACACGGCGATGAGCTCGCGGCTCACAGCCGAGGAGGCGGCGTACATCGTCGACGACTGCGGCGCCAAGGTGTTCATCACCTCCGACGCCAAGCGCGACGTGGCATCGGCCATCGTGGCCGACACCCCGCAGGTGCAGCTCCGGCTGATGCTCGACGGCGCCGTCGACGGCTACGAGTCCTACGAGGACGCCGTCGCTGCCCAACCAGCGAACGCGCTCGACGAGGACCGCATCGCCGGCAAGGACATGCTCTACTCCTCGGGCACGACCGGCCGCCCCAAGGGCGTCAAGCCGGCCATGCCGTCCGACCCGCTGGCCACGCCCACCTCGGTCACGGGCGGCGCACAGCTGCTGTTCGGCTACGTGCCCGAGATGGTCTACCTCTCCCCCGCGCCGCTCTACCACGCCGCACCGTTGCGCTTCACCATGGCGGTGCACCAGGTCGGCGGCACCGTCGTGGTCATGGAGCACTTCGACGCCGCCGAGTTCCTGCAACTCGTCGAGCGCCACCACGTCACCCACACCCAGGTCGTCCCCACCATGTTCGTGCGGATGCTCAAGCTCGACGACGCCACTCGAGCGGCGTACGACCTGTCCAGCCTGCAGGTGGCGATCCACGCCGCCGCGCCGTGCCCGGCGCAGGTCAAGCGGGCGATGATCGACTGGTGGGGCCCGATCATCCACGAGTACTACGCCGGTACCGAGGGCAACGGCCTGGTGTACTGCAGCTCCCAGGACTGGCTCGACCACCCGGGCACGGTCGGTCGGGCGCTGCTCGGCGAGGTCCACATCTGCGGCGAGGACGGCGAAGAGCTCCCTGTCGGCGAGGAGGGCACGGTCTACTTCGGCGGGGGTGCGGACTTCGAGTACCACAACGACCCCGACAAGACCGCCGGCGCCCGCAACGCCAAGGGGTGGAGCACGCTCGGCGACGTCGGGCGCCTCGATGAGGACGGCTTCTTGTACCTCACCGATCGCAAGGCGTACATGATCATCACCGGCGGGGTGAACGTGTACCCGCAGGAGGCCGAGAACATCCTGGCCATGCACCCGAAGGTGCACGACGTCGCCGTGCTCGGCGTGCCGAACGAGGACTTCGGTGAGGAGGTCAAGGCCGTCGTGCAGCCCGTCGACATGGCCGAGGCCGGACCCGAGCTCGAACGCGAGCTGATCGCCTACTGCCGCGAGCACCTCGCCGACGTGAAGTGCCCGCGCTCGGTCGACTTCCGCGACGAGCTGCCGCGTCATCCGACCGGCAAGCTCTACAAGCGCCTGCTCAAGGACGAGTACTGGGCCGACCACCAGTCGAAGATCATCTGATCCACCGTGACGACGTTCGCCTTCCTGGACCATCCCGGCCCGATCCCATTCGCCCACCGCGGCGGTGCCGGTGACTGGCCCGAGAACACCATGCCGGCGTTCGCCGGCGCGGTGGCGGCCGGGTACCGCTACGTCGAGACCGACGTGCACGTCACGGCCGACGGGGTGCTGGTCGCCTTCCACGACGAGTCCCTCGACCGGGTCACCGATCGCAGCGGTCTGATCCGGGAGCTGCCGTGGAGCGACGTCGCCGCCGCCCGCGTCGACGGCCGGGAACCCATCCCGTTGCTCGAGGACCTGCTCGGCACCTTCCCGCACGTCCGGGTCAACATCGACCCCAAGCACGACAGCGCCGTCGAGGCGCTCGCCCGGGCCATCACCCGGACCGACGCCATCGATCGCGTGTGCATCGGGTCGTTCTCCGATCGCAGGATCGCCACGCTGCAGGAGTTGCTCGGGCCGCGCCTGTGCACCGCCGGTGGCCCCAAGGTCGTGGCGCGGTTGCGAGCCGCCAGCCTCGGCGCGCCGATGGGGCCTGTCCCGCACCAGTGCGTGCAGGTGCCCGTACGGGCCAAGGGCGCCACGATCGTGGACGAACGCTTCGTGCGGGCCGCGCACCGACGGGACCTGCAGGTGCATGTCTGGACGATCGACGAGGCCGACGAGATGGAGCGACTGCTCGATCTCGGTGTGGACGGCATCATGACGGACCTGCCGTCGGTGCTGCGCCACGTGCTCGAAGGCCGCGGCTGCTGGTTCGACTGATCACGCCCGCCCGGGTTGGACCTCGGGCAGGAGTGCGTGCGGGTGCAGGACGGCATTCGGGTCCATGGCGCCCTTGAGACGCCGGAAGGTGTCGATCTCGGCCGGGCTGCGGACGAGGTGGAGCCACTGGCGCTTGGCCGTGCCGATGCCGTGCTCCGCGGAGATGCTGCCCCCGAGGCGGGCGACGTGACGCAGGAGTCGGTCCGCCACGACGTCGGCTCGGTCGCCCGCCCCGGTGACGTTGAGGTGCACGTTGCCGTCGCCGACGTGGCCGAACCACCAGGTGCGCGCGCCGGGCGCCACGCCATCCACGAGCACCGGCGCCTCGCTGACGAGCCCGGCCAGCGCAGCGACGGGCACGGTCACATCCAGCTTCAGGGGCGGCTCGACCGCGTTGATGGCGCCGGTCAGCCCTTCCCGGTAGCGCCACAGCGCTGTCCGCCTGGCCGAGTCGGTGGCGACGGCCGACCCAACGACACCCATGCCGGAGGCCACCAGCGCGCCGAGGTCATCGGCCGGATCACCGTCCCCGGTTGCTTCCACCACGAGGTACGCGCCGGCATCGGCGTCCAGAGGCGGCGGCAGGCGCTCGGCCGTGCAGACGAGCGCCAACGCCTCCGGTCCGAACAGTTCGAGTGCCTCGACGGTGGGCACGTCACGCCACGATGTCGCCGCCGCCACGGCACCGGCGAGGTCGGTGAACCCGACCAGCGCGGTCGCCGCCATCTGTGGCCGGGGCCCGAGGGCCAACGTTGCGGCGGTGATCACCGCCAGCGTGCCCTCGGAACCGCACAGCAAGGCGGCCAGGTCGTATCCGGTGTTGTCCTTGGTCAGGCCGTGCAGGTGCGACACCACGGCGCCGTCGGCCCGCACCGCCTCGATGCCGAGCACCTGCTGGCGCGTGCCTCCGAAGCGCAGGTGCGCGAGGCCGCCGGCGTTGGTGGCGATCGTGCCGCCGACCGTCGCCGTGTCGCGAGCGGCGAGGTCGACCCGATAGCGCAGGCCGGCAGCGGCAGCGGCGCGTTGCAGGTCACCGAGCGTGACCCCGGCACCGACCACGACGCGTCGATCGATGCGATCGACCGGGTCGAGGCGCTGGAGCCGGCGCAGGTCCAGGACGAGCTCGCCCGCCAGCGGTACCGAGCCTCCGACGAGGCCGGTGTTGCCACCCTGGGGCACCACTGCGGCGCCGTGAGCGTCGCATGCAGCCAGCACGCCCGACACCTCGTCGACCGAGGCCGGGCGCACGACGGCCGGGGTGGCGCCGACGTATCGGCCGGTCCAGTCGACGACGTGGGGGCGCGTCAGCTGGGGATCGGTGATCAGATGCCGCGCGCCGACGATGTCGGCGAGCGAGCGGAGGAGCCGCTGGTCGGTCAGCTCTCTTGGCGGCGGCTGCGGGTTGCGCCGTACACGGCGGCGGCGCCCACGACGATCATGGCGGCGCCGATGCCGACGAGGAAGCCCGAGTCGCTACCGGTGACCGGCAGGTTGCCCGAGCCGTTGTCGCCGCTGGGCGCCGTGGACGAGGTGGAGGCGTTCGCCTGCAGGACGAGCACGGCGTCGGTGCGGGTGGCGGCCTGCTCCTGGAAGTCGAGGCCGTCGCCGACCACGGTCACCGGACCGGCGGGGAAGTCGGCCGGCACGTTCCAGACGATGGTGCCGTTGCCCTCGCCGTCGACCGTGACGGTGCCGACGATGACGACGTCGCCGGTGCCGTCGACCACGATCGACACCTCCACGTCGCTGTTCGGGAGCCATCCGCTGAGCGTGATGGTCACCGACTGACCCGCAGGCACCTCGCCCGGGTCGGCGACGATGGCCGGACCACCGAGGCAGATCAGGTAGAGGTCCGTGTTGTAGAGGTAGAAGTCACAGGTCGGGGCGCCGGCACTCGCCACGCCGGAGAACGCACCGAACCCGAACAACGAGGTGAGCAGGACGGCGCCCAGCGCCATCACCCTCCCGAACGTCGACCGACTCTTCGAATTCACTCCCGCGCTCCCTCGCATTCACCCCGACAGGTGTCGAATGGCACATGACCTTACGTGGTCTGCACCATCGATGCAACGATCGTCGCCGCACCCGGAGCATTCCGCCGCCCCGACACCGTGGAGAACAGGGGTCACCCTAATCAACACGAAATGGACGGGCAAGCATCAACGGTCCTCGGGTTGCCTCCGACGGCGCCACAGGTCGCGTGCCGCCCACGCCGTCACCCCGAGGGCGACACCGTCGCCGACGAGCACCAGCGCCGTCGGTCCGTACCACACCGGACCCGTGCCGCTCGGCAGTTCGAGCAACCCGTTCGCCGTCGTCGCCGCCGGGGTGACGCCGCGCAGCCACCCCATGGCGCCGGGACGGTGCCAGACCGTGGCGCTCTCGGGGACGCCCAGGGCGAGCGGTTCGACCACGGGGTCGATCGGTGCCGCACGAGCGGCGTCATCCGCGGCCACGGCCGGGCCCACCCAGTCACGAACGCGATACGTGAACACATCCTTGCCCACCGTCACCCGCTCGAGCCCGGGATCGGACTCCAGGGTGCGCTGGAGGTCCAGGAAGGTCCCGGTGCGGGTGAAGACCACCCAGCGCACGCCCAGTTCGGCCAGCCGGCTCGAAGGCGCCACGCCGTCGTCCTCGGCGGCGCGTGCGATCTCGGCCATCACCGGTTCGCGCGGATCGGCGCGCTCCGGGGTGCCGTCGGGCGCGGCGCCGAGTCCGAGGTCGCTGGCCACGATCACATCGCCCCCCAGGTAGATCGGCCACGGGTTCAACGTGTGCAACCGCGCGCCGCAGAACCGCAGGTCCATGTAGCCGTCGAACGGCAGCAGGGCCACCGTGCCGGGTTCGGCGTCCACCGTGGCGCGCGCCGCCCGCCAGTCGTCGGGGAGGTCGATGGCGCAGAGCTGGCCGCCGATCCCCCACAGGCCCGGGATGCCGAGCACGAGGGCGCCGGCGAGCGGCAACGCCAGCGCGGCGTGCCCGGCCGCATCCGCCAACGCGCCACCGTGGCGGGCAGCGCTGCGGCACAGGCGCGCGGCACCGCTCGGCGCGGTGAGGGCCACCCACACCGCGAACAGCGGCAGGGCCCGCTGGCTCTCGCGCAGGTTGGCACCCAGCGGGTTCCGGGTGAACGCCGCCCACAGGTCCTCGACGAACGGCGTCGTGCTGGCGACGGCGGTCACCAGACCGGCGACGGCCAGCCACTGGGCCGGTCGCCGCCACTCGGCGGGGAGCCCACGCCGACCGAGCACCGCCAGGCACGCCAGCACCACGCCGACGACCGCCGCCGGCCACGGCTGGCCCGATCCCACCTGGTAGTAGTCCTGCCAGAAGCCGTGTCCGGCGAGGACGCGCAGGTAGCCGTCCAGGCCCGGAGCTCGGGTGGCGAACACGGTGGCGTCCAGGAGGCCCGCACCCTGGGCGTAGACGGTGATGCCGGGGACGAGCCACACGAGCTGGGTGCTCAGCCACAGGCCCAGCACCTTGGCGCCGCGCTCGCCGCGCGTCGCCACCAGACCGGCCACGACGACCGCCAGCGCCACGAGGCCGCCCACGTTGCCGGTGCAGGCGAACGCAGCACACCACAGCGTGGTACGGGGCAGGTCCCGTCCGGGCTGCAGCAGCGTCGGATACGCCCAGACCAGCAGGGCCATGGTGAGGGCGATCATCAGATGGCCGATCGCCAGGCGCGTGAGCAGCAGCGGGCTGGCGGCGATCAACGCGCCGGCGCCGACCGCGGCCAGCCGGCCCTGGGTCTCGGTCCGGCGGTAGCCACCGGCGAAGCCGATCGCCACCGTCGCCACCATCATGGCCTTGATGGTGATGGTCGCCGGCAGGATCGGCGACAGCCAGGCTGCGGGCAGGTAGAGGGGCACACGTCGGGGCAGCTCCGGCCCGAGGCCCCACACGCCACGGGGTACCGGCGCCACCTCGGTGACCACCAGATCCAGGTTCAGCAGCACCCCGGGCGCCAGTGCGGGCCCCATCACCACCAGGCCCAGCACGAGCCCGATCGCCCACGGGACCCAGCGCGGCCACATCGTCACCGAGACGTCGGCGTCCTCACCCACTGCCACCTCGGCGCCGCTGACCACGCGGCTAGGGTGACACACTCTTGTCCCGTATGACGCACACCGCACCAGCTCCCGGCGCCGACGCCGACGACGAGTCCGACCCGTCCGCCGCCCCCGTTGGCGACGGTTGGGGCGCCGAGCGCGCCAGCGGGCTCGATGACGACCGGTGGTCGGCCGTGCAGCGGGCGCGACTGCTGGCGGGAAAGGTCCTCGGCGGCACACCGGCGGACGAGGACCCGGACCGGGTCGCGTCGAAGCGTGAGCTGTTCATGCTGTTCCTGTCCGAGGAGGACGACCCCGAGCCGTTCTACGTCAAGCTGGCCGAGCGGTCCGTCGCCGAGTTCGAGTTCCCGCTCGACGGGCGACGCGTGCTCGACCTCGGGTCCGGTCCCGGCTACTACAGCCGAGCCATGCAGCGACGCGGCGCCCAGGTCACCGCCATCGACCTCGGCGAGGAGAACATGCGCTCGGCCGCAGCAGCCGGGGTGCGCGTGGCGTACGCCGACGGCACGGTGCTGCCGTTCGCCGACCGGAGCTTCGATGGCGTGCTGTGCTCGAACATGCTCGAGCACACGCCGACACCGGAGAAGATCTTCGACGAGATCGAACGGGTGCTGCGCCCCGGGGGTTGGGCCTGGGTCAGCTGGACGAACTGGTACAGCCCGTGGGGCGGGCACAGCATCAGCCCGATGCACTACTTCGGTCCGAAGCTGGGTAGCAAGCTGTACATCCGGATGTTCGGCATGCCCGACCGGAACCTGCCGTTCACCACCCTGTGGCCGACCTACATCAGCCAGATGCTGCGCCTCGTCGAGCAGCGTCCCGGCCTGCGCCTGCTCGACGCGCTCCCCCGCTACTACCCGTCGCAGCGCTGGATCGTGAAGGTGCCGGGCCTGCGCGAGGTCGTCACCTGGAACTGCCTGCTCCTGCTGGAGCGCGTGTCGGCGTGACCGGCGTCGTCGGCAACCTGTCGCTCGACGATCCGTCCGAGCCGTTCACGCGCCGATCGGCGGCGTATGCCACGCGACGCGTGCTGCGGCGCATCCGCGAGGCGTTGGGCGACGACCCGGTGTTCCTACCGATCGTCCTGCGCGCCACGCCGACCGGCACCGTGCGCCGCCTCAGCGACCGCACCGAGATCGTGATCGAAGGCTTCCCCCGGTCGGGCAACACCTTCGCCATGTTCGCGCTCCGCCACGCGGCAGCCGCCGCCGGGCGGGAGGTCGTCATCTCGTCGCACGTGCACACCCCTTCGGCGGTGAAGGCCGCCGTCAAGGCGCGCTTCCCCACCCTGTACGTCGTGCGACCGCCACGTGACGCCATCATCTCGTTGCTCATCGCCGCCCCTCACGTGCGTTTCGCCGACGCCATCGACGAGTGGGCGCACCACCACCTCGAGATCCTGCCGTACGGCGACCGGTTCGAGCTGGCCTCCTTCGACGAGGTCACCACCGACTTCGGCGCCGTGACCGCCCGGGTCAACGCCCGTTTCGGCACCACGCTGCCGTGCTACGAGCCATCGCCGGAGCACGACGACGAGGTGTTCGCTCTGATCGAGCGCAACCACCAGGAGCTCCACGGCGGCACCGAGAACGTCGTGCCCCGACCGTCGGCCCTGCGCCGGGCAGAGAAGGAGTGGCTGGCGACGCAGCTCGACGCGCCGGCGCTGGCGCCGCACTGGGAGCGGGCCGAGCGCGCCTACCAGGACCTGCTCACCCTGCGGGTTCCAGCGCGTCCAGCTGGCGCGCCAGGTCACGACTGAGCCGCTCGGCACCCCGTTCGTTGGTGTGCACCAGGTCGGCGAAGAGGGCGTTGTCGTAGTTCGCCGAGCTGAAGTCGATGACCGGCACGTCGTACTGCGCAGCGATCTGGCGGATCAGCGCCGTACCCGACGCCAGTGCGCCGAAGTCGATCCCGACGTCGCCCCACGCGGCCGTCGGGATCGGCGGGATCACGACGACGACCTGCGCCCCCTCGGCCAGGGTGGCCTCGAACAGCTTGTGGACGTCGCCCACCGAGAACGACTCGGGCTTGAGGTTCTCGCGCAGCTGGTCCTTCACCCCGGTGATGTTGAACTCGTCGCCGTGGAAGAGCGCGCTCTCACCCAGCGGCGAGATCCTCGGCTCCCAGTACTCCTGGGTGCGCTTCGGGATGAACTTCTGCGGTTCGGTGCCCGTGATCGTGTTGCGCGTCGCCTCCAGCACGAGCTCCGGCCGCCGGAGGTTGCCCCGCTGCTGCACCAGGACCGAGTGGTCGTTGGCGTACCGCTCGACGGCGCCAATCGGCCCGGACTTGGTCTCGCGCAGCACGCCGGCGAACACGACGTCCGCTTGTTGCGGCTGGATGTTGAGGTTCAGCACGTCGTTGACCAGCAGGTCGATCGGGTGGATGCCGAGCACGATCACGTCGGGGTCCAACGCCGGCAGGACGACCTCTGAAGCCCACCGCACCTGGGTGCGGGTCGGTGCACCGACGACGCCGGCGTTGTAGACGGAGTCGAAGCGGGTCGAACCGTCGAGGAACGCCTCGGGGTCGACGGCGGAGTCCATCATCGACGTCCCGAAGAACACCACGTCGACCTGCGGGTCGTGTGCACCCATCTCGGTGATGCGGCGAGCCTTGATGATCATCTCGGCGTCGTCGCCGGCGCGCACGATCGGCAGCTGCGGCTCGATCCAGCGGACGAAGAGCTCGGCGCCGAGCACGAGCACGACGACCACGGCCAACGTGGTGAGCGCCCGATGCTTCGGCGTCGCCCACACACGGCTGCGCAGCTCGCGGACGGCTCCTTGCGATCCGCTCTTGTAGACGGGCGCCGACATGAGGCTTCGACCCTACCCGCGCCCTGTCGGCGCAGGGTGTCAGGCCGCTCGGCCGTCGTTCGGTAGGTTTGCCACCCGTGCCTGGGGGTCTGCTGTTCAACTCGGTCGAGTACGCGGCGTTCCTGGCCATCTTCCTGGCGCTGTACTGGGCGGTGCTCGGCCCCCGCGGCGCCATCGGCAGCGCACTCAAGCGAGACCTGCGGCCGCACCTGCTGCTGGTCGGCTCCTACGTCTTCTACGCCTCGTTCACCTGGTGGTTCCCGGCGATCCTGGCCGGGATCACCGTCGTCCAGTACACCCTCGGCGCGCAGCTGGCCAAGACCCGCAGCCGAGAGCGCCGCAAGGTGCTGTTGACCCTCGGCGTGCTGGCCACCATCGGCACCCTCGTGGTCTTCAAGTACTTCGACTTCTTCGTGGGCGCGGTCGCCGACGGCCTCGGGCGGGTCGGTCTCGAGGCGAACCCGGCGACCCTGGGACTGCTGGTTCCGTGGGGCGTGTCCTTCTACACGCTGCACGCGCTCAGCTACACCATCGACGTCTACCGGCGCGACGCCGAGGCGACGACCGACGCCCTCTCCTTCGCGGTGTTCGTGGCCTACTTCCCGCAGCTGCTCGCCGGCCCGCTCACCCGCATCCGGCCGATGCTCCCGCAGTTCCAGCACCTCCCGCGCCGGCTCGACCCGATCCGGCGCGCCGAGGGGTTCGAGCTGATCCTGCTCGGGTTGTTCCAGAAGGTGGCCGTCGCCGACGCCCTCACCCCGCTGACGCGCACGGTGTTCGTCGACCAGACCGTCGGACCCGAGCCGGCGCAGAACCCGGTCCTGCTCGTCATCGGGGCCTTCGCTGGTGCTGCACAGTTCGTCCTCGACTTCGCCGGCTACACCAACATCGCCCGTGGCACGTCGAAGCTGCTCGGCATCGAGCTCCCGTACAACTTCCGCGAGCCGCTGACGCGCAGCCGCAACCTCCAGGACTACTGGCGCCGCCACAACATGACCCTGATGGGGTGGTTCCGCGACTACGTGTACCGGCCGCTGCGCCGTCGTTCGTCGTCCACGGTGCGCTCCAGCCTGCTGCTGGTGTTCATCTTCTTCCTGTCGGGCCTGTGGCACGGCGCCAACTCGGGCTGGGTGCTGTGGGGCATCGTCACCGGCGTCGCCGTGCAGACGGAGATCCTCGTGAACCGGGCGCGCGACCGTTCCCGCCGCCGGGAAGGGCGCCCGGCACGGCGACGCCGCAGCCCGGCGATGCGTGTCCTCGGCCCGCTCTATGCGTCCGGCGTGCTCGCCGCCACGATCGTGCTGGTGCGCGCGCCGACGATCGCCGCCGCTCTGGAGTACTACCGGGCGATCCTGCGACCGACCTGGGTGCCACTGGACTGGGATCTCGTGCTGCTGGCCGCCTACGCGCTCGTCGCCATCTGCGTCGCCGATTGGCGCGAACACCGCATGGAGCTCGCCGAGGGCAAGGCAGACCCGCCGACGATCCCGCGGATGGCGCTGTGGGGCGTGATGGTGGTGCTGATCATCATCTACTCCGGCACGGCGGCGCAGCCCTTCGTCTACTTCCAGTTCTAGGATCCGATGCCCATGGAGCACGCCGACATCTACGACGCCCTGCGCGGGCGCATCCTCGAGATCCTCGACGTCGACCCCGATCTGGTGACACCCGATGCCCGGCTGTCCGACACGCTCGAGGCCGACTCGGTCGACCTGATCGAGATCGGTGGCTATCTGGAGCGCACCTTCGACGTCGAACTGCCCGAGCGGGAGATCTACGACCTCGAGACCGTCCAGGACTTCGTCGACCTCGTAGCGCGCAAACGGTGACTGACGTCGTCGTCACCGGTCTCGGGACCGTCCACCCGGTCGGGCTCGGCCATGAGGTGCTCTGGGCCGAGCTGTGCCGCAGCGCCGATGCTCCGGTGCGGGAGCACATCGACGACTTCGACCCCACCCCGTGGTTCGGTCGCAACGAAGCACGCCGTCTCGATCCGTATGTCCTGTTCGGTGTCGCCGCCGCGCACCTGGCCGTGGCCGATGCCGGCGACCCCGATCTCGATCCGTTGCGGACCGGCGTCGTCATGGGCAACCTCTACGGCGCCGGCACCGCCATCGCCCAGCAACAGGCCGTGATGGAGGCCGAGGGGCGTGGGGCGGTCAGCGCCACGCTGTGCAGCGTCTCGTGCGAGGACGCCGCCGCGTCGCAGATCAGCATCCGGTTGGGTCTGCGGGGACCGTCGCGGCTGCTCGTCATGTCGTGCGCCAGCGGCACCGCCGCCATCGGCGAGGCGGCGGCGCTGATCGCCGCCGGTCGGTGTGACGCGGTGTTGGCCGGCGCCACCTTGGGTCCCGTCCCGGATGTGATCAAGGCGTCCTACGAGAATGTGCGCGTGCGGTCACGCTCGGGGTGGGAGCGCCCGTTCGACGTGCGACGTGACGGCTTCGAGTTCTGCGAGGGCGCGGCGGTGGTGCTCCTGGAGCGCCGGTCCCACGCCGAGGCGCGCGGGGCCCGCATCCGGGCCGTGGTGGACGGCTGGGCGACGAGCAACGACGCCTTCCACCTCTCGAAGCCCTCGGGCGAGGGTCTCGAGTTGGCCATGCGCTGGGCCATCGAGCACGCCGGACGTACCGCGGACGAGATCGCCCACGTCAACGCCCACGCCACGGGCACCGGTACCGGCGACGTGGTGGAAGCCGAAGCGATCCGTCGGGTCTTCGGCGACCGTCCCCTCCCGGTGACCTCGGTCAAGGGAGTCACCGGGCACTCGTTGGCGGCCGCCGGGGCGTTCGAGACGGCAATCGTGGCGCTCAGCTTCGAGCATGCGCTGCTCCCGCCGACCGCGGTCGAGCTCGAGCTCGATCCGGCGATCGGGCTCGACGTCGTCAGCGGCTCACCACGTCCGTGGACGCCGGGTCCGACGCTGAAGAGCTCGTTCGGCCTGGGCGGGCAGAACGCAGCGATCGTCCTGTCGCCTCCCACGGCCTGAGTGTGCCGACGGCGACCGCCACCGCCGGTGCGCTCCACGACAACGGATCACCGAGCTGCCCGGAGGCCACTGCGGTGAGCACGCACCACGCCGCCAGCGCCAAGGCCCAGACCGTCGAGCGTCTCGCCGACCGATCGGCGGCGATCACCCCCCAGGCCAAGAGCCCTACCAACACGGCAGCGCCGGCCAGACGGATCCCGCTGCCACCGGCGCCGATCGGATCGCGCAGGGCGGCGCGCACCGTCTCGGCCACGTAGGGAAAGCCGAACGTCGTCGCCGTGTAGTTGACCCAGCCCGCCACCGTCAGCAGCGCACCGAGCAGCACCATGGCAACGGGGCGTACGACGTCGTGGCCGGCACGTCGGGAGCGCACCGCCACCACCGCGCCGAGCACGACGACGCCGAACAAGGCGTCGGGCCGGCCGAGGCCGGCCAACCCGAGGCTGACGCCGACGGCGAACAGCCCTCCCCAGCCTGGCAGGCCCCGCCCCACGATGGCCACGGCGACCAGCACGAACAGCGCCGCCAGCAGTTCGTTGAGCGACAGCGCCCAGCAGGCGGGCACCACGGCAACCAGCCACGACGCCACCACGGCGGCTCGCTGGCCCGACAGGCGCCACGCGGCGAGCGCTGCCATGGCGATCACGAGCAGCGAGACCACGAGCGCCACGAGCTTGGCGCTCAACGGCAGGTACGCGGCGAGGCCGACCCCGAAGGGCGGCCACAACGCCGTCGGCACCGCGCCGCCGCCGGCGTCGAGGCTGTAGGTCGTGCCGAGCCGGAGGTTCTGGATCAACGGGACGGTGTCGGTCGGGAGGGATCCGGGTGCAGCGGCGAACCGCACGACGGCGCCGACGCCGATCGCCAGGCCGATGGCGCCGAGACGGGCAAGACCCACCGAGATGTCGGTGCGTGCCGCGACGCGCCACCGACGCAACAGCACGCCCGGCGAAGCGGTCGCAGGCGCTTGGACCGTCGGGGGACGCTCGGTGACGGCGTACATCATCGTTGCGATGGCGAAGAACACACCGGCGAAGCTGCCGAACTGCGCCGCGTACCGTCGGGCCTGCGCATAGAGGATCGACGGATCGGCCTCGGTCGGTGACACAAGCACCGACGACACGAACGCCGCCCCCACGATCAAGGCCAGCGTGGCGAAGGCGAACGGTCGCCCCGGGTCGGGGTTGAAGCGCACGGTGACGATCGCCAGCGCCGCCGTGACGATCGTAAACCAGGGGCCGACGAACAGGTACGCCAAGACGATCGCCAACACGAAGATGACGACGGCGGCTCGGAACGTGAGCGGGCGGGGCGGGGTCGACGACTCGGCGCCGAGCAGGCCGAGGCGGCGCCAGATGGCCCGGGCCGTACGGCCCGCGGTGCGCCCCGGCCGGGGTGTGGGCGCCGGACCCGACGAGGTCACGTTCGCTCCTCGCTTCTACGGCGCCACGGCGCGCCGGGCGGGACGACGAAGATCACGACGCAGGTCAGCAATCCGGCGACGGTCACGACGAGCGAGAGCCCGAAGATCAGCTGGCCCCGGTAGCGCAGCTCGACGGCTTCGGCGCCGTCGACATCGTCGAGTCGCCATCCGCTGAGGGTGTCGAGCATCACGGCCTGTTCGGCGGGATCGCCTACGGACCCCGCCACCCAGCCCTTGGCGTAGCCCTGTTCGAGGATCAGCGTCGCCGGGCCGTCGGTATCGGCCTCGACCTCGATGCGGGTGGGCGATTGCCAGTCGACCGCCGCGGCGCCGGGGGCGTCGCGCCCGCCGACCTGGACGGGCAGACGCGCGGTGTCGACGCGCAGCTCGTCGATGCCGGTGTCGGGCCCGCTGTCGATCAGGTGCGGGCCGGCGGTCAGGTCGAGGTCTTCGCACGACCGATAGGCCAGCGACTCGCCGGCGCGCAGGGCGCCGACCGTGCCGTCGACGAACACCGGCACCGCACGCTCGACACCATCGGGACCGGTGATGCGGATCCCGATGTCGTGGCAGCCCGCCAGCGCCGTGTCGTCGGCGGGCAAGGGCTCGTTGGGCGCGCCGTCGAGGGTGACCTCGGCGAGCGACACCCGCCCGCCCCCGAGGCCCGCGGTCGGGTTCTCGAGGTCGGCGACACGCACGTCGACCCGATCGGTCCGCACCGGCGTGAACGACGCCGAGGCCACCCAGCACGAGCTGTCCGGCGCACCGCCGGGGCACGGCGTCACCTGCTCGGGCACCAGATCGACGACCTGATCGCCGATCGTGGCCTCCCAACGCCGCACCGGGACCCCCGTCGTCGTGGGCGTCGTGAGCGTGATCGAGCCGACCTCACGTTCGGGGAGCCGGACACCCATCGTCTCGCCGACGCGGGCCGACGCCGTCCATGCGGTGCTCAGGTCGCCGTCGACGGCGAAGGTGGCGGCACGGTCGGGCGCACCCTCGGCCCGCCGTTCGCTCGTGGCGCCGATCTGGCGCCCGAGGATGGCGTCGAGCAGCGCGTCGGTCGTGCCGGTGGCGTAGCGCAACGTGCCGCCCACGGTGTAGGTGTCGGTGCGCAGGATCTCGATGCGCCGCCGCAGGGCCGTCTCTTCGGAGGCCTCGCCGTAGCCGAGCCAGCGGCGCATGAGGTAGGCGGTGGGCGTGTTCTCGAGGGCTGCCGCCACCCGCTCGTCGGCCCGCGAGGCGCGCAGCACGTCGTCGGGTGCCTCGACGTACTCGGTGAGGTCGACGCCCGGGAACGAGATGTCAGCGATCCCGAACTGCCGAGCCGTGCCGGCGATGCCCGACAGGCGGACCTCGACGAAGTCGGTGGTCCGCGCCGGGAACTCGACGTCCACGCTCCGCACGGGGAACGGACCGTCGAGCGAGCCAGCGGTGAGATCGATCTGCTCGACCGTGCCGTCCGAGAACGCCACCTCGGCGCGAGTGATCCCATCGTTGGTGCCGACGACGTTCGCCACGTCGATGTGCATCTGGTTGATCGTCTCGGCGCCGCGGAAGTCGACCCGCAACGCACGACCGCTGACGCCATCGCTGCGGCGCAGCACCACCTGCGTCGCCGGATCGCCGTCGAAGGCGTTCGACGGACGGCTCCACGGGCGCGACCCCGACACCGAACGCTGGGGGCCGCTCAGCTTGATGGCGTCGGCGTCGGGGAACCACGCCACCGACTCAGCGGTCTCGTCACCGAAGAGCGTCCGCGGCGCCCGATCGAGCTCCTCGCCGTCGGCCAGCGTGTGCGAGTAGTCAGGCTCGTAGCTGAGCATCACCCGCAGCCGTCGACGGTTGGTGTCGGTGATGACCAGCGGCGACCCGGACTCCAGCCGTTCGGCAAGCTGATCCGGCTCCAGCGAGGCGGTGTACTCGACCGGCGGCCCGCCGTCGGGCAGGAGTGCCGACTGCGCCAACGACGGGTAGGCCCAACCGTCGCCCGAGACCAGCAGCGAAGGTTGGTCGGCGACGAGCCGGACGATCGAGCCGTCGACCCCGCCGATCCGGTAGACCTCGACCGGCGGCAGGGTCCGCTCCTCGTCGGCGATGGGTCCGGTGTCGTCGGGCGCGGTCGTGAACTCGCCGGGCGCACCGAAGGTGGCGACCGGCTCGATATCGGGATCGGAGCGCAGACGGCTGTACTCCGCCGGACGTGGCCGTCCGAGGTCCTGCCAGTCCAGGTCGTTGCGGATCACGACGTACTCGATGCCCAGCCGGCGCGCGATCGGTGCCAGCGTGCCGGTGACGTAGGTCCGGTCGGAGGCGCCGAACGAGATCGCCTCGAGCAGGTTGGCGGTCTCCGGCGTGGTGAGGGGCACGCCGGTGGCCACGGCGTGCGGACGCGCCAGCAGCGAATCGAAGATGTCATCACCGACCCACCCCCACCGGTACCGGGACCGGCTCGTCGGGGGGACGACGAGCACCCGACCATCGCCCGGCTGGGCGTCGAGCCACTCGGTGGCGTCGCTCCAGTACTGCGGCACCGCCTCCATCGTCTGGTTCGGGTTGTAGAGCTGTCCGGTCCAGAACGGGAACCCCGCGCCCAGGATGCCGAAGGCCGCCAGCAGCACGGGCACGTACGCCAGATGCCGATCGAGCCGCTTCACCCGCCGATACGACGCCGCGACGGCATAGCCGAACATCGCGGACACGCCGATGACGAGGCCGGAGCCGATCTTGTAGGTGTTGCGGAACGCCGCCAGCATCGGAATCTGGTCGAAGGCCCGGTACACCTGCTCCCCCAGCGGGGACGGTTCGTACAGCGGATACGCGCCGACGAGGACGACGAGCGAGCCCAACGCCATCATCGAGAACAAGATCCGCGGCCGCCATCGGCTGAGCCACGGGACCATCAGCGCGAACACGACCGGAACGAAGGTCGCCACGACCACGACCCAGTTGTTGAAGTGCGGCGCACCCTGCGGCTTGAGCAGATCGCCCTCGTCACGGAAGTACGACAGCCAGTTGCCCAGGCCGCGGATGGACTCGGGCCACGACGACGTGAGGAACGACACCTCGGCCGCCTCCGTGTCGTTCAGACGCTGACCGAAGGTTGCTGCGCCGAGATAGATCTTGGCCAGGACCGCCGCGTTCACGGCCAGGGTCAGCACGGCGGCGCGCGCCAGGAAGCCGAGGTAGCGCTCGAGGCGCACCGACCGCTCGACCAGCAGCAGGTACACCGACACCCACACGAGCGGGATCATGTTGTAGACGAGCCCGGGCGTGTCGACATCGCCTGGGGTGAGGACGAGCAACGCCATCGCCGCCGCCCAGCGCCACGGATGGTCGCTGCGCAGGCCGCGGACGAAGACCACGACCAGCCAGATGCCGACGACGAACTGGAAGTACAGGTTCGAGAACGGCGTCAGGAACGTGGCGGAGTAGGCACCGAAGGCCGCCGCGAGGCCGGCGATGAGGTGCTCCATGCCGCGCTGGGGGCGGAACAGCCGCACGACCTCGGCGACGCCCACGCCGACCAGGGTGAGCAGCAGCGCGTGCCAGAGCCGCTCGGCCAGCCACGGCGCGGTGCCGATGGATCGAAACAGCCCGATCGGCAGGGTGGTGCCGGGCCAGAAGTCCTCGCGGACACGCCCGAGGCCACGGAACGCATCCCAGATGGTCATCGAGCGAGCGACGCGGCGCGCCGGGTTCCAGTACTGCTCGAACCGGTTGTCGCCGACGTAGAGCCCCGTGCTCGACGTGACGGTGGCGGCCGTGCTCAGCACGGCGAACAGCACCACCGTCGGCCAGGCGCGCGCACGGTAGACCGCGACGAGGCGCGCCGCGCCCGCCTTCACCGTCGTCGCCTCGGGTCCTTGAAGCGCAGCAGGGGTCGCTCGATCAAGAACCAGCTCGCCGAGGCGCTGAGCACCGTCAAGGCGAACACGGCTGCCAGGGTCGGCCAGAAGCCCCACGACGCAGCGAACCCGGGCTCGGGTTGGGTGCCCTTCATCCAGTCGAGCCAGATCTTGTGCCACAGGTAGATGCCGTAGGAGATGGTGCCGAGGTAGGCCGGTACCAGCGCCGACAGCCACCCCTTCATACGGTCCGGGTCGCGGAGCGACAGGATCCCCGGCAACAGGAAGAAGAAGGCGGCGGTGCCGTTGAAGAAGAAGCGCAGGCACATCTCGGTGGCGGTCTCCTTGCCGAAACCGCCGGCGGTGGCCTCGCCACCCGAGCGCAGCATCATCAAGATGCCGTAGGCCATGGCGGCGACCACCCAACAGGCCCAACCGCTGTCGGCGAACACCTGCACGGCGCGCGGCAGCGGTCGGCCCATGTCGCGCCACACCACCGCCAGCGCCAGCGCCATGCCGAGCGCGAACCAGTCGAGGTAGTTGGGCAACCACAGGTGCTGGTTGTCCCCTGGACCGGTCGCCTGGGCCGCGATGGTGATGCGGTAGATGTAGGCGACGGCGACCATGATCCCGAGCCCGAGGAGCTGGGCCTGCATGCGGGCCTTGGGCGTCCGTGCCGCCGCTCCCAGCCCACGCTGGATCCCGAGCGCGATGAACGGCAGCGCCACGTAGAAGCTGACCTCGATGCACAGCGTCCAAGCGACGGACAGGGCCGCGAACCCGAACAGCGGTCGGTAGATCTGCACCAAGCCGAAGATCGACGCCAGGTTGCCGAGCGTCGGGTTCATCTTCAACCCGATCAGGGCGATGAAGGCCAGCAGGGCCACCCAGTAGGCCGGGTAGATCCGCAAGAAGCGGTGACGCCAGAACCGGAACCACCGCGGGCCCGGCTCATCGGTGAGCGCCGAGGCGACGAAGCCCCGGTACAGCAAGAACCCGGAGAGCAAGAAGAACACCGCTACCCCGAAGTTGCCCAGGTTGGCCAGGAAGGCGTTGAGCGGTGACGAGCCCTGCGTCAGCTTGGCGTTGCCGGCGACGTGATAGACGAGCACGCCGATGGCAGCGATGGCCCGGTAGCCGTCGAGCGCGGCGAAACGACCGCCCTGGTGGGGCTCGACGACCCGGACGATCCGTTGCCAGGTCGTCGTCGGCGCGGCCGGCTCCACGGCGACGCCGCCTCCCCCGCCTCAGCCCTGCGGCGCCGCCGTCGTGGACGGCGCGCTCGGAGCCGGCGCGGTGGTCGACGAGCCCCCGCCGGCGGAGGTCGGCGGGGTGAACGGTTTGGCGGTCACGGGCGGTCCGGCCAGGCCCTTGGTGGCGACGAACGAGCTCCACCGGGCATCGGCGACGCCCTGCTCCGCCACGAACAGGCCCACCTTGGTCTGCGCCTGCAGGTAGTTGTCGTTGACCGTGCACACCGGCTTGTCGTCGACGAACACCGTGATCAGCGCACCGGAGAACTCGACCCGCACCTTGGAGTCGTCCTGGAGCTGCTTGATGCAGTTGGCCTTGACGTTCTCGGGCACGCCGTCGGTCACCTTGAAGACGTTGAACCCGGCGGTCTGCTTGTCCCCGAGGGGGGTCGAGGCGATGTACCAGAAGGCGTTCGGCCCCCGGTACCGGAACGCGAGCCCCCAGCCGTTGACCATCTTCGAGGCGGTGGCACCGACCGAGCCGTCGCCCTGGCCGAGGTCGACGAGGGCGATGTTGCGCGGGCCGGTGTTCTTCTGGGCGACGTACGCCTGGTTCGACGAGATCCCCCAGGTGCCGAGTGCGGCATCCCAGTCCTCGCCGGTGCTGGCCTTGCCCAGGGTCGACGAGTTGTCGGGGCGGGTGAAGTCGTCACGGATCGCCGGCACGTTCGCCAGGTTGTCGACCGTGGTGTCGGTGTCGCCCGAAGCGACGTCGCCGCTGTCCGACGACGAGCCGAACAGGGTCATGGCCAGCACGGCGACCACCACGAGCGCCACGACGATGCCGAGCAGGAGCTTCCAGGTGAGGATCGACTCCTCCTCGTCCCACTCGTCGTCGGTCGTCGGCGTCGCCGGCTCCGTCGGCGCGTCCTTCTCGTCGTGTGCGTCAGCCATGTCCCCGCATCTCGGCCGACTCCGGCCGGCTCCCATCGGTGTGTCGAGTTTCGGACGGTACCAGACGACCCACGGGTGGCCGTGGCACCGGGCCGCCCCCGGTCGGCGGTCAGTAGGGCCAGTTGCCGTCGCCACCCAGCAGGCGGGACAACGGCGCCAGCTTCGCCTTGATGAGCACCTTGATGGCCAGGTTCCGGGCGAAGTACGGCAGCTCGAGCACCTGCCGGAAGCAGTTGGCAGCCCGGTCCGCCGGGGTCAGGTCGACCCGCTCGTACTCGGCCATGGTCTGCGATCGGCCGACATAGCGGAACTTGCCGCCACAGAAGAGCTCCACCATCAGGGCCAACGTCAGTCCCCAGGCGCTGAAGCAGTCGTGGATGAGCAAGGTGCCCTTGTAGGAGACCTTCGGCGCCCACTGACGGATGTCGTCGAGGGCTGGCGCGTACCGGTGGGCACCGTCGATGTAGAGCAGCTCGATCTCGCCCGGCACGCCGGCGAGCGCATCATGGGAGTACTCGCGCAGGTGGTGGATGCGCTCACGTACGCCGGCACGCTCGAGGTTGGCCAGGAACGTCTGGTGGTCCTGCTCGGCCTCGTCCTCGAACCCCTCGAACTCGTGCGGGCCGCGGTCGTTGCCGCCGTGTGGGTCGATCGTGATGATCTCGACGCCCGCCGGGGCGCTCGACGCCAACATGATGGCGCTGCGCCCGTGGAAGCTGCCGATCTCGACGATGCGGTCGCCGGCGTCCAGCTCACCGGCTCGATCCCACAACCGGCAGGCCTGGTCCCGGGTCATCCAACCCTGGACGTCGGCCACCGAGCGGTAGACGGCGTCGAAGTCGGACGGGGCCTCAGCCGCGCTCACCTCGGACATCTGCTCTCCTGGGTCCTCACGGCGGACCCGACCGCCGTGCAAGCCTGCGAGCATACCGCCGGCGCGTACCCCAGCCCGGGGTCCGCCCGTGCGACAATCGCGCGCCGTGCCCGGATCGCCCGTTCGCCACCGCCGACTCGCCGCTGCGCTCTGCGTCGCCGTCGCGTTCGGCCTCTGCGCGCCCCCAGGCACCGGCGAGGCCCAGACCGGCACGTCGGACGACACCGCGGCCGAGCGACGCACCGCCGAGGTCATCATCACCGCAGATCCCCGTGTCGAGGACGACCTCGGTGCCGTGGCGCTCGACGGCACGGAGTATCGGGCGGCGGTGGAGGCGTATGGCGTGACCGAGGCGCGGCTGACCGAAGCCGAGGCCACGATCGAGACGGCCATCGCTGACCTGCGCGCGCTCCTCGCCGCCCGTGAGCGGCTCGATGGCGAGCTCGTCGGGGCCCAACGGCGCCGACTCAAGGACGAGATCCGCCTGGCCGTGGTGCGGGCGGATCTGCGGGACCTGGCCGTCGGCCAGTACGTCCAGGGCGGGCTGGGCGGTCCGGTCGAGGAGATCGTCGACCTCGAGGCGGCCAACGAGCGGGGCAGCCAGCGGGTCTTCGTCGACGCCGTGCAGCAGGATCGCCTCAGCGAGCTGCGCTTCCTGACCCGCCATCTGGCCGATCAGGCGACGATTGAGTCGGCAGCCCAGGCCGAGGTGGACGTGGTCGCCCGCCGCATCACCGAGACCGAACGCATCCGCGACGACGCCACCACTCGGCGCGACCAGGCCTCGACCGAGTTGGTGGTGCGGCGTCAGGCGGTCGCCGACAGCAGGCTCATGTCGGCGGTGGTCGACCTCGACTTCCGGTTCGTCAACTTCAACGCCTACTACCGCGCGGCACGCACCATCCGAGCGGAACAGCCGAGCTGTGGACTGCGGTGGACGGCGCTGGCAGCGATCGCCCGCACCGAGTCGAACCACGGCACCTACAACGGCACGCAGCCCGACGCCGACGGCAACATCGAGGACCCGATCACCGGCATCGCGCTCGACGGGAGCAACGGCACGGCCTCGATCGGCGATACCGATGGCGGCGAGATCGATGGCGATCCCAACGGCGACCGCGCCGTCGGCCCCATGCAGTTCATCCCCTCGACCTGGAAGGCCGTGGCGCGCGACGGCAACGGCGACGGCAAGGCCGATCCGCACAACCTCTACGACGCCACCCTGACCGCCGCCGCCTACCTGTGCCGGCAGGGACCCGGGCTCGACACCGACGCCGGCCTCCGTCGGGGCTTCCGCAGCTACAACAACGACGGCAGCTACGTCGAGCTCGTGCTGTCGCGGGCGCACGCCTACGACGCCTACGAGGTGCCGCCGCTGGCGCCGGGGCTGCCGTCGCCGTCCCCGGCCATCGAGCACCCCGACGACGTCGCCACGACGACGACCTCGTCGCCACCCGACGACGACACCGAGCCGACGGGACCGGAGGGCACGGAGCCGGGCTGAGGCGTTCTGACCGCTCCGGGCTGTGGGCGCACCTGTGCACGGCGTGTGCACGACGCCGCTCGCATTGGGGATTTCGCCCCAGAGCTGGGGATGGCCCTGGGGATCTTGTGGTGGGGCCTTGACCCGCCGCGGCGGCGGGTGTTGGGTGGCACCTGCCAGGCCGATGAGGCACACTGCCGCAGCGCTGGCACCCCCACCCGGAGGGCTTCGGTCCGACGGGAACTCGCCGGGAGCCCTCGGGCGAACGGCACCTGTGGTTGCTGCCGGGACGCCGGGAGCACGCGGGGGTGCTGCTGGAGCGGGCACCGCATCGGAACGGCGCGACGGGCCGGTCGCCTTCGGGCACCGGCCCGTCGTCGCGTCTGCCGGCCGCCGCCGCGACCGGATGCTGCCTGCGCCACGTTGTTGCCGCGCTGTTGACACAATGGTGTCTGCGCTCGTACCGTGCCGGCCGCCGACCGGGTGACTCCGGTCACGGGTGGTGGGATCAGCACAAGCAGCATCCAAGACAGCGCGTTCCGCGGAACCGTAGGGGGGACCACCGTGAAGCACACGATCGGCACTGGCCTGTGGCGTCGGGCGATCCCCGCCGCATTGGCAGTCGGCCTGGTGGCCGGCGCCTGCTCCGCCAACACCAGCACGGACGCCGGCGGCGACACCGGCAGCACGAGTGTGGACGGCGGCACCAAGGGCCCCCGCCCGCCCGTCACCCTGGCGTCCGACGGCGCGCCCAAGCCGGGCGGCACCCTCCGCTACGCCCTCGAAGCCGAGACCACCGGCTTCAAGCCGACCTCCGACCGGTGGTCGATCGTGGGCGTGATGATGGGCTTGGCGGTCTACGACACCATGGTCGCTCGCTACGAGGACGGTTCGCCGGCGCCGTATTTGGCCGAGTCCTTCGAGTCGAGCGACGACTTCAAGACGTGGACCTTCACGATGCGCGACGGCGTGACCTTCCACGACGGCTCGGCGTTGACGGCCGAGGCCGTCGCCAACGTCTACAACCTGCACCTGAAGTCGCCGCTGACCGGTGCCGCCATCACCAACGTCGAGTCGGTGACCGCCACCGGACCGCTGACGGTCGAGTTCACCATGAAGGAGCCGTGGGCAGCCTTCCCCGGTGTACTGACCGGCCAGCTCGGCGTGATCCCCTCGCCCGGCACGCTCGCCGATGAGCAGGGCGGGCTGAAGCCCGTCGGCACAGGCCCGTTCCAGTTCGTGAGCTGGGAGTCGGACAAGCAGTTCGAAGCCTCCAAGTACGACGGGTATTGGCAGAAGGATCAGGACGGCAACGCCCTCCCGTACCTCGATACGGTGATCTTCCAGCCCACGCCGGAGAACGCCCAGCGCCTCAACGGACTCAAGACCGGCGACTTCGACATGATCCACACCACCGACCAGACGACGATCCTCGAGATGCGCAACCTGGCGGCCGAGGGTCAGATCCAGCTGGTGGAGGACCAGGGCGAAGCCGAAGAGGGCTTCGTCATGCTCAACACCTCGAAGCCGCCCTTCGACGACATCCGGGCCCGGCAGGCCATCGCTTACGCCACCAACAACGAGGAGTACAACTCCATCGTCAACTTCGACGTCAACTTCGTGGCCAACGGTCCCTTCACGCCGGACTCGCCGTGGTACCTCGAGGACGCCGGCTACCCCGAGTACGACCCCGTCAAGGCCCAGGAGCTCGTCAACGAGATCAAGGCCGAGAAGGGCGAGTTCTCCGTGCAGCTGCGCGGGGGCGGCGTCGACACCAGGGAGAACCTCGAGTTCCTCCAGCAGCAGTGGGAAGCCGTCGGCATCGACGTCGAGTTGAACACCGATCAGCAGAACACCTTCATCACGGACGCCGTCGGCGGCAACTACGAGGCGAACCTGTGGCGTCAGTTCGGCGCCCCGGACCCCGACGCCGACTACCTGTGGTGGACGTCGGACAACGCCACCGGCGGGCTGGCGCTCAACATCGCTCGCAACCAGAACCCCGAGATCGACGCCGCCCTGGACAAGGGCCGGTCGAGCACCGACCCCGCAGAGCGCAAGGCCGCCTACGACGAGCTCCAGCGCCTCTTCGCCGAGGACCTGCCCTACATCTGGCTCGACCATTCGGTGTGGGCCATCGGGGCCAACAACAAGGTGCGCCAGATCACGAACGGCCCCCTGCCCGACGGCAAGGCCGCCTACCCGGTCGGCGGTCTCGGCTTCCCGGGCGTGACCTTCCTGACGCAGACGTGGCTCGACCAGTGACTGACCCGCCAGGCAATTGAGCGTTTCGGCGCCGGGACCCTCACGTTCCGCGCCCCGTGACCGATACGAACGGGACCATCCTCGGGAGGACGACGGGAGCCCATGGCATTCATCTGGAGGAAGCTGCTGCAGCTCGTCATCGTGCTGCTCTGCGTGACCTTCTTCTCCTTCTTCATGCTGGCCCTGCTGCCGGGCAACCTCGCCGACACGTTGTGCGGCATCGGGTGCACGCAGGAGCAGCGTGACCAGAAGGTGGAGGACTTGCGCCTCAACGAACCGATCCACATCCGGTATGCGACCTGGCTCACGAACATGGCGCAAGGAGACTTCGGCCGGTCCGGTCGCACGCAGCAGGACATCAGCGAGGCGCTGACGGAGCGCATCCCCGTGACCGCGGAGCTGGTCATCTACTCCCAGCTGCTGGCACTGGGCATCGCCATCCCGATAGCCGTGGTCGCGGCTCGACGCGCGGGAGGGGTCTTCGACCGCGTCTCGACCACCACGGCGTTCGGATTCCTCGCAGCACCACCGTTCGTCGTCGCGCCGGTGCTGATCCTGATCTTCGCGGTGAACCTGAAGTGGTTCCCCGCGACGGGCTACACCGCGTTCCTGGAGAACCCCGCAGAGAACCTCAGGTCCTTCTTCCTGCCCGCCCTGACCCTTGCGTTGGCGGAAATGGCGGTCTACATGCGCCTGTTGCGCACGGATCTCATCTCGACGCTGCAAGAGGACTACATCACGATGGCGAAGGCCAAGGGCATCCCGCCCAAGCGGATCCTGTGGAAGCACGCCTTCCGTCCGTCGACGTTCTCCCTGGTGACGGTGGCCGGCCTGAACATGGGACGCCTGATCGGCGGCGCCTTCGTCGTCGAAGTGATCTTCTCGCTCAACGGTCTGGGCAAGTACATCGTCGACGGCATCATGGGACGTGACTACCTGGCCGTACAGGCCGGGGTCGTCGTCGTCGCCTTCGCCTATGTCCTGATCAACTTCGGCGTCGATCTGCTCTACGCCGTGCTCGACCCGAGGATCCGCCATGCCCGAGCACTCGCCTGAGCACCCCGGCAACCAGGCGCCCGGCTCGCGGTACTTCCCGAGCGGCGACTTCCTGGAGTCCCCGAACCTCGCCACCGAGCTGACGCAGATCGCCGATGTCGATGCCTACAACCTCGAGGTGCTGCACAACCTCGATCCGGATCAGGTGCCCGAGGACGCGGTCAAGAAGCGCCTCGGCTGGACGTTCTGGATCGCCGTCGCCTGGATCGTCGGCCTCGTCGCCATGGCGCTGGCGGCGCCGCTGCTCGAGGCGGCGGGGCTCCTGCCCGATCCCACCCAACCCGTCTGCCCCACCCGTGAGTGCGCGCTCCAGCCACCGCTGTCGGGCTGGGGACTGATGGGCACCGACAACCTCCGACGGGACATCTTCTCCCGGGTGATCTGGGGTGCCCGGGTGTCGATTCTCGTCGGCGTCGCCGCCGTCATCTTCGGCATCTTCTTCGGCTCGATCATCGGAATCACCGCTGGCTTCTTCAAGGGCAAGGTGCAGACACTGCTGATGGGCGCCATGGACGTCCTGCTGGCATTCCCGGCGTTGCTGCTCGCCATGTCGATCGTCACCTTCCTCGACAACAAGTCGGTGTGGACCATCGTGCTCGCCATCGGCATCGTCGCCATCCCGCCGGTCGCCCGCCTCGTACGGGCCAGCACACTGGTCTTCTCCGAGCGGGAGTTCGTGCTGGCGGCTCGCACCCTGGGTGCGACCAACGGACGCGTGATCACCAAGGAGATCCTGCCCAACGCCGTCCTGCCGATCGTGTCGTTCGGCATCATCGGCATCGCCGTGGCCATCGTGGCTGAGGGCGCGCTCGCCTTCCTCGGCCTGTCGATACCACCCCCGAATCCGACGTGGGGCTCCATGATCAACGACGGGAAGGGCCAGCTCGAGAACGCCCCATGGGTCGTGCTCATGCCCTGTCTGGTGCTGTTCTTGACGG
>CAZYKR010000002.1:45168-49767 GCA_964648005.1 uncultured Iamiaceae bacterium | reverse complement strand
GCACGCCGATCGGCATGCCGTTGGTCAGCACCACGATGCCCAGATCGAGCTCGGGGATGAGCACGGCGGTCGTGGCGGCGCCGACCGAGAAGGCGCCGGAGTGGTTGAGGCGGCGGTACCCGAGGGCATCGGTCTCGGTGCTCCACCCCAGGGCGTAGAAGCCCGGCTGCCCACCGAGGACCGCTGCCGGTCGGCTGACGATCCGCGGCGTCGTGGCGTCGACGAGGGCGTCGCCGTCGATGATCTGCTGCCCGTCGAGCTGGCCATCCGCCAGCATGAGTCGGATCCAGCGCGCCAGGTCCTCGACGTTCGAGCTGACGCCGCCGGCGGGTGCCTGGGCGTCGGGCAGCCGCTCGAACGCGGGCGTCCACGTGCCGCCGACCTCGACGTGCAGATCGGCGCGGTTGTCGCGGGCGATGAAGTCGTCGTGCCGGGCGCTCGTCGAGGTCATGCCAGCTGGCTCGAACAGGACCGTCTCGGCGAGCTCCTCCCAGGTAGTGCCGGCCGCCTCGGCGGCGAGCTCGCCACCGGCCGTCAGGCCGAAGTTCGAGTACGAGTAGGTGTCGCGAAACGGCGCCAGCTCGACCAAGCGGAGCCGCGGCAGGATCTCGGCGCGGTCGTAGCCGATCGCCTCGAGCTCGTTGCCCGCCGCGCCCGGCAGCCCGGTGCGCATGGAGAACAGGTCGGCGTAGGTCACGTGCTCGCTCACCCACGGGTCGGCGAGCTCGAACGAGTCGGTCTGCTCGCTGACCGGCTCCTCCCAGGCGATCGTGCCCTTGCCGACCTCGCCCGACACGATGGTGGACGAGATGGGCTTCGACATCGATGCGATCTGGAACACCGTCTGGGCGTCGACGGGATCGGTGCCCTCGGCGTTGCGCACGCCGTAGCCCTTGGCGAACACCACCTGGTCGTCGTGGACGACGGCGACGGCGACGCCGGGCACCCCGGTGCGCTCCATGGCGTCGCCCACGATGGCGTCGAGCTTGCCGGTGGCCGCCTCGACCTGTGCCGCATCGAGCGTTGCCGGGCGGCTTTCTGTCGCCGGCGCGGACCCGGGTGTCGTGCCGGCGGCGTTGGAACCGCCACCGGAGCCGTCCGTGGTGCATGCCGTCACGGCCAGCCCTGCTGCCAGCACGACGGCGCCGAACGGGCGCGCGCCCCGCCGGGTGATCGTTCGCACGTGTGCCATCGCCTTGCTCCTCGCCTCGCCGGACGGCGATGAGTATCGCGTGCCGCCGCGGCCGGACACGATCGGCGTCAGTGCAGGGTCGGATCGATCGTGATGAGCACCTTGCCGCAGTCCCGGGAGCGCTCGAGCATGGCCAGCGCCTCGGGTGCGTCCTCGAGGGCGAACCGGTCGGTCACCAGGCCCGAGAGGTCCCGGCGCACCAGCAGGTCGATGGCGTCAGCGAAACGGGGCGGGTACTCGATCGAGCCGCGCAACGTCAGCTCCTTCATCAACACGAGCAGGAAGCTGGTCGGCACCGGCGCGTAGTGGAGGCCCACGATCGAGACGCGGGCACCGACGGCGGCGTGGTCGACGATGTCGCTCAGCACCGCGTCGACCCCCGACGCCTCGATGAACGCCGCCGTCGCCGCTGTCGGGCCGAACATGAAGGGCGTCGTCCCGTGCAGCGACGCCAAGGCCTCCCACACGTCGTCGGCCGTCGGGTCCACCGCCGCTTGTGCACCGAGGTCGACCGCCAACGCCCGCCGCGCCGGCGACGGCTCCACCGCCACCACCCGTTCGTGGCCGCGGTCGACGAGGGTGGCGATGGCGGCGAGCCCGATCGGACCGCAACCGAACACGGCGACGCCGTCGCCCGGTCGCACGTCGGCCTGGTCCGCGGCGTGCATGCCGACCGCCAACGGCTCGGCGAGCGCCGCCACATCGAGCGCCAGCACATCGGGCACCTGGTGCAGCCGGCGGTCGGCGTCGGGGACGTGCAGCAGCGGGGTGAGCCCGCCCTGGGGGGCCCCGTTGCCGATGCGGTCGAGCTCGGCGACACCGGGCTGCACGACGACACGGTCTCCGACACGGGCCGACGACACCCCCGTCCCTACCCACTCGACCACACCGGCGAGCTCGTGACCGAGACACATCGGCTCGGGGCCCGGTCCGGCGACCCCGCCCATCCGCACGTAGCTCACGTCGCTGCCGCAGATCCCGCACGCGGCGACGCGCACCAGCGCGTCGAGCGGACCTGGCTCCGGCTCGGGCACGTCGTCGACGCGCACATCGCCCGGACCGTGGATGCGCACCTGTTGCACGTCGTCGACCTCCGCACTCGCCGTCCGGCGCGCTGCACAGCGTTCACCCCATGTGGACGATGGAAGCATGCAGCGCTGCTGGCACGATAGGTCTGGCGGCAGTGCCGCTTGGTCGCATGTGATGTTCAGCAACCGTTCACTCCTTGTCCCTCCTCGCGCCACGGGCGTGTCGGGTAGCGCGCCTACGGTGCCGGCGACCACCCCTCGAGCCACGGAGCTGACCCATGGTCGAAGCGATCCTCGTCGGCATCCTCGGCAGCGTCGCCGCTGCCCTGGTGCACGAGCTGCTCGACGTCTGGCGCCGCCGCACCACCGCCTGACACCTGCCACACCGCCACCGTCGCGCCGAGCCGTGCGGCCATGAAGCTGCCCGACCCGACCGCGCCGGTCCGCAGCGCGGCACGCTGGCTGGGCGACGCCCGAGGACGTCGGGCCCGACGCGCCACCGTCACCGGGGACCGGGCCCACATCGAGGTCCGCGGCATCGCCGATCCCGACGCCCAAGACCTCCACCGGGCGTTGACCACCGCCCTCGAGAAGCTCGAGGCCGTCAACTGGGCCGAGGTCGACGCCGTGCTCGGTCGCGTCGTCATCGCCTTCGACCCGGGAGCCATCGAGGCCGATGACCTCATCTCGGTCATCGAGGACGTCGAGGACGCCCACGAGGTCGCCGGCGAGCGCTTCCCGCACGATCGGCCCGATCACCCGGCCGACATCGAGCCGGTGCAGCGCCAGGCGGTCGCCGTCGCCGCGGACATCGTCGGTCTCGGCGCCGTCGCCGCCGGCCAGTTCCTGCGTCTCGATCGCATCCCCGCCGAGGTCCCCGGACTGTTCTCGCTCGCCGACAGCCAGCCCCGAGTCCGCCGTTTCGTCGAGGACCGCCTCGGCCCGCCGCTCACGGACGTCCTGGTCGCCGGCACGAACGCGCTGGTCCAGGCACTGGGACAGGGCTCGCTCGGCCTGCTCGTCGACGTGGCGACTCGCGGTTCGCTCGCCACCGAGCAGCTGGCCCGTCGCCAGGTGTGGCACGCTCGCGAACCCGACCTGATCGAGGGCCGCGTCAGCGTCCGCAGCCGCATGGCGCCGATCCCGCCCCGCGACGCAGCGCTGCCGAAGGGCCCGATCGAGCGCTACACCCAGGGCGCCGCCATCACCTCGCTGGGCCTGGTGGGCACGACCTTCGCGCTGTCGCGCAACCCGCGCCGCGCCGCTGATCAGGTGTTGTTGAGCGTGCCGAAGGCGGCGACGCTCGGCCGGGAGAGCTTCGCCGCCTGGCTCGATGTCGCACTGGCACGACGGGGCGTGCTGGTGATGGACCCCGCCGCGCTGCGGCGGCTCGATCGGGCCACGACCCTGGCCATCGACGCCCGCCTGCTCTCGGTCGGCCGGTGGGTCGTCGAGCGCATCGAGCTGATCGCCGACGACGCCACCATGGAGGTCTGCGCCGCGCGCTCGCGGACCTTGCTCGACCCGATGCAACCGACGGTGCGGCACCGGCGCGGGTCGTGGGTGCTCGAGGCGTGGACACCGGACGCTCGTGCGCCACGCGGTACCGACGCTCGCGCCCGGCGTGCCCGCCAGGGCGGGCGCAAGGTGCTCGGACTGTGGCGCGGCGACGTGCTGTGGGCGCTCATCGTGCTGGCCGAGGACCCCGAGCCTCTGGCACTCGCCCTGGTGGCGGCGGCGCGCGACGCCGGCCTCGAGGTCATCCTCGCCGGCGGCACCGACGGCATGGCCGCCCGGCTCGGGGACGTCGCACGGTGGCGGGCGAGCGACGTCGCCGACGAGATCCGGGCCCATCAGCGCGCCGGCCACGTCGTGCTCTACGCCAGCGGCCGGGCTCATCGCGGTTTGCGCAGCGCCGACGTCGGCGTCGGCGTCCAGACGCCGCGCCATCGCGCCCCCTTCGGCGCCCACGTGGTGATCGACGAAGGCCTCGGCCAGGGGTTCTTGCTGATCGACGCCGTGCGGCGCGCCAAGCGCGTCAGTCGCCGCAGCGCCCTGCTCGCCGCCACCGGTGCCGGCATCGGCGGCGGATGGGCGCTCGTCGGCGCTCCCCGTCTGGCGGCGAGCCGATCGATGCTCGCCATCAACGCCAGCGCCCTCGCCTCGATCGCCAACGGCGCTGCCTCGGGCCTCGGCGTGGTCTCGACGGCCGTGCCACGAGCCGCCGCGGTCGAGCGTTGGCACGAGCTCGACGCAGCGTCGACGATGCAGGCGGTCGGCAGCGACCCCGCCGGGCTGAGCCATCACCTGCGAGCGCTGCGGCTGGCGCAGGCACCACCCAGCCCGTGGCCAGAGCCCGTCGGGTGGATGCGCGCCACC
>CAZYKR010000002.1:0-45158 GCA_964648005.1 uncultured Iamiaceae bacterium | reverse complement strand
GACGCCGCTGCTGGGCATGGGCGCCGCCCTCTCCGCCGCGGTGGGCTCGGCCACCGACGCCGGGCTCGTGCTCGGCGTCGTGGGCGTCAACGCGCTCGTCGGGGCGGCCCAGCGTGTCCAGACCGAACGGGCCCTACACGACCTCGAGGCCACGAGCGCGCCCGACGTCCGCGTGCGCATCGACGGCACCGCGGTCGACGTGCCCGCCGAGCTGGTCGTCGTCGGCGACGTGCTCGAGCTCGAGGCCGGGGCGCGGGTGCCCGCCGACTGTCGGGTGGTAGAGGCGCAGGCCCTCGAGGTCGACGAGTCCACGTTGACCGGCGAGTCGCTGCCGGTCGCCAAGGCAGCCCGCGCCACGCCGGGGGCATCGGTGCCGGAACGGGCATGCATGCTCTACGAGGGGACGGTGATCGCCGCCGGTCGCAGCGTCGCCGTCGTCGTCGCTACCGGTGTGGACACCGAGGCGGGCCGCAGCCTACTGGCGGCGGGCAGCCCGCCGGCGACCGGCGTCGAGCAACGACTGCGCCGACTCACCAACCTGACCTTGCCCGTCACACTCGGTGCCGGTGTCCTGGCGACGGGACTGAGCTTCGCCATGCGCCGGCCCACCCGAGAGGCGGTCGGCACGGGAGTGAGCCTGATGGTCGCCGCGGTGCCGGAGGGACTGCCGGCGTTGGCGACGCTGGCGCAGGTGGCCGCCGCCCGGCGACTCGCCACCCGCCACGCCCTCGTGCGCAACCCGCGCGCCATCGAGGCACTCGGCCGGGTGGAGCAGGTGTGCTTCGACAAGACCGGCACCCTGACGGAGGGAACGTTGGCGCTCGTCGCCGTCTCCGACGGTCGTACCGACGAGCCGGTCGACGCCCTGGGCCCGCGCCGCCGCGCCGTGCTGGCCCTCGCCGCCCAGGCGACGCCTCCGCCCAACGGCAACGGCACCCACGCCCACGCCACCGACCGCGCCGTCGCCGACGCCGCCGCGTCGCTGCGGCTGCGGCGACCGGCGCGCTGGCGGGTGAGCGCGGAGCTGCCGTTCGAGTCGCGGCGTGGCCTGCACGCGGTGCTCGGCGTGCGCGCCACCGGCGCCACGATCGTCGTCAAGGGTGCCCCCGAGGCGGTGCTCGCCCGCTGTACGACCTGGCAACAAGGCCGATCGGTGACGCCGTTCGGTCCCGAGGACGTCCGCCAGGTCGAAGACCACGTCCACCAGCTCGCCCGGCGCGGTCTGCGAGTCCTTGCCGTCGCCGATGCCGAGGTGGAGGACGGCGCTCGGTTGACCGACACCGACGACCTGCCCGATCTCGTGTTGCGCGGCTTCGTGGCACTCGCCGACCCGGTCCGCCCCTCGGCGGTCGAGGCCGTTGCCACGCTGCAACAGGCGGGGGTGCACCTGGCGATGATCACGGGCGACCACCCGTCGACGGCTGAGGCGGTCGCCGCCGAGCTCGGCATGCTCAACGGGGGCCGGGTGCTCACCGGCGCCGACCTCGAAGCGCTCGCCGACGACGAGCTCGACGCGGTGATCGCCGACGTTGCCGTGTTCGCTCGCGTCACCCCGCGCCAGAAGGTCCGCATCGTCGAGGGCTACCAACGCATCGGCAAGGCGGTGGCCATGACGGGCGACGGCGCCAACGACGCCGCCGCCATCCGACTCGCCGACGCCGGCATCGCGCTGGGCGGCGGCGGGACCGACGCCGCACGTGCTGCCGCCGACGTCATCGTCGTCGATGACCGCATCGAGACCATCGTCGACGCCGTGATCGAGGGCCGGGCCATGTGGGAGTCGGTCCGCGGTGCCGTGGCGATCCTCGTCGGCGGCAACCTCGGCGAGCTCGGCTTCACCCTCGCCGGTACCGCACTCGGCGCGTCGGCACCGCTCAACCCCCGCCAGCTCCTGCTGGTGAACCTGCTCACCGACATGGCGCCGGCCCTGGCCATCGCCCTGCGCGAGCCGGCGGACCGGTCACCCGAAGCGCTGCTGCACGCCGGCCCCGACGCATCGCTCGGGCTGGCGCTGACGCGCGACATCCTCGTGCGCGCCGGCGCCACCGCCTCCGGCGCCACGGCTGCCTGGGCGGCGGCGCGCCTCACCGGTACACCGACGCGCGCCCGCACCGTCGGCCTGGTGGCCCTCGTCGGCACACAGCTCGGTCAGACCGTGGTCGCGGGCGGTCCGAGCCCGATGGTGCTCGGCGCCACGGCGTTGAGCACCGTGGTGCTCGTGGGCGTCGTCCAGACCCCCGGCGTCCCCCTGTTCTTCGGTCCCCGCCCCATGGGGCCGCTCGGCTGGGTGACCGCGGCGAGCGCCGCCGCCGGCGCCACGGCCGGGTCGATCGTCGTTCCCTGGGCAGCCGAGCGAGCAGGCACGGCGGTCATCGACGGCGCCCGGCGTGCCGCGGAGACGTCGACGCGTGCCACGACCGCCGTCGCCGCCGCCGTCCCAACGCACGGCGTCCGGCGGCTGTGGTGGTGGCGATCCGATGCAGCCACGGTCCCCGACGTCGACCACGGCCGCGACGCACAACCCGAACCCGACCCCGGAGGTTGACCATGCACCCGCTCCCCATCATCGCCGGCGCCGCCGTCGTCGTCGTCGTACCCCCGCTGCGCCGCCGGATCGTCCCGGTGACGACGGCCATCATCGGTGGCGCCGGCGGCGTCGTGGCCACCACCTGCGGCGGCGCTCTCGGGGTGGCCAACGCCGCCGTCGATGGCATCGTCGAGGTCGCGACCGCCGCCATCCGCGGCCCGCAGCCGCGCGGCGAGCTCTGACCCCGACGGCGACCGACGTCCGCGATGATGGCCGTCGCTCAGGCCACCGCCGTCGTGGCCCCGGCGGCGTCGACGTGCTCGATCGTGATCTCCGGAGACGGGAACCCGTGCGCCAGCACCACGTCACGGATCGCCGCCGCCGTGTCGGTGCTGTCGGCGGACGGCACCAGCACGATCAGGCGCAGGTGGCTGAGCACCACCCGCTCCGTCGTCGACGCCCGGTACTGGAACGTCTGGGTGCGGTGCACCCGCTCGAACGACAAGCTGCGCACGCCCCGGTTCGCCATCGCTGTCGCCAGTGCCGCCTCGACGCGCGGCGGGACGTCGGCCACGATCCGGTCGGCGCCGTTCGGCAACGGCGTCGCCCCCTGCGTCGTTGTGGCCGGCGCTCGAGGCGACAGCGCTGCCTCTGTCAGCGCCGTCGCAGGTTCCGGTATCGGAGCGGGGGAGGTGGCGGCGACCGCCGGCGCCGCGGCGGCAGGCTCCGCTGCCGGAGCCGGCGGCGAGGGCGGCGCCGGGGTCGGCGCTACGACGGCCGCGTCAGGCGCCGGGGCCCGAGACGGGGGCGGCGGGAGCTGGCTCGTCGGCTCGCCGGCGCGCAGCTCGAGCCCATGGCGCGCCAGCACCCGTTCGACCACCTGCAGATGGATCTTGCGGTCGGCGTCGTTCCATCGGCCGAGCGGAGCGCTGCCCTTGGGCGGGTCGATCACGAGGTGTTCGACCAGGTAGTCGTTGAGGGTGAAGTTCTGACCGGTGGTCGGGTCGGGCGTCGCCCAGTCGATGGCGGACGCCGGCGGTGGGGGGATCGGCGGCGTGCCCCACCCCACCATCGAGAGATCGTCGAGCAACTGCACCGGTGGGCGCAGCCCGGCGAAGCTCACCTCGAGCCAGACCTGCTGGCTCGAGCCGCGGCCCCGGGTTCGCAGCTCGACGATCGTCTCCACCTGGTGTGCCTCCTCCTCAGCGGTCTGCACGGCGAGTGTTGCCACGTCGAGTGTCAGGTCTCGCGCGTAGCGATGTCTGCCACGCGAACGCTTCCTTTCGCACCGCTGAATGTGCCTGCCGTATGGCTGGACCCCCGGCTCGGGGTCGACAAACGACGTCGGCCCTAGGCTCGCCAAGGCATGACGGACGAGGCGGCCATCGGCGACACCATCGAGGCCTACCTCCGCGCCCGCTCGGACGATCCGGACCTGCGCCTGCTCGCCGCCCCCCGGCTGCTGACCGGCGGCTTCGTCAACCGCGTGTACGCCATCTCGGTCCAGGCTGCCCGGCCCGGTTCCGCCGTCGACGGCGAGCTGGTGCTGCGGATCGCGCAACACGCGTCGGCGGTCGAGGTCCTCGAGCGTGAGCACGCCGTGCACGAGGCGGTCTTCGCCACCGGCTACCCGACCCCGGAGCCCCTGCTGCTCGACACGGACTCGACGACGTTCGGCGCACCGTTCGCCCTGATGCGACGCTCCGCGGGAGCGCCGCTGGTCGATCAGCTCATCGGCACGCCATGGGTCGCCCCGGCGCGCATGGGAGCCATGGCCGATCTGCTGGCACGCCTGCACACCCTGCCCACGACGGCCCCGGCGTTCGACGGCCCGACGACCGAGGCGCGGGCGATGGCGCGGTTCGTCGAGCACGGCATCCCCGGGCCCGCGGTGTGCCGGTGGCTCGACGCCCACCACCGACCCGCCGCCACGACGGTGGTGCACCTCGACTTCCACGCCCTCAACGTGTTGTTCGTCGGCGCCCGACCGAGTGCCGTCCTCGACTGGCAGAACGCGGGGCTGGGCGACCCCGTCCACGACCTCGCCGACGCCCGCCTCGTGTTCCTGGTCGGTCCCACGGATCTCCCTGCAGCGCTGAAACCAGCGGAGCAGACGCTGCGGCGCGCGCTGGCCGCCCGCCTCGTCGGTCGGTACCGCCGTCACCGGCGGGTCGACGACGAGCAGCTGCGCGTCGGCACCGTGCTGGCGGCGTCGCGCCGCCTGCTCGGTGCCGTCCTCGATCGGCCGGCGCCCGGCGCCGAGGCGACCGGGCTCACCAGCCCCGAGCTCATCGCCGCGCTGGCGTCGACGATCGAGCGGCTGACCGGGCAACCACCTCGCTACCCCGCTGCCTGAACGTCAGCCGCCGCCGGGCAACGCGTCGACGACGTGTTCCTGGCGGCCCGACTGCAGGCCGACGAGCGCGATGACGAACGCCACCGCCATGGTCCCGGCCATGAGGTACCACAGCGTCTGGCTCGATTCGGCGAAGGACTGCTCGATCGCCGACTCGATGGCCTGCGCCTCCGGCGTGTCGGTGGCCTGCCCCGGCGGCGGCCCACCGCCCAGCGAGAAGTCGCCGGCGATCTCGGTCGCCACCGGGCTCGGCACGCCGGCGGCCTCGAGGTTGGCCACCACGTTGGTCGACATCGACGAGATCAGCACCGTGCCGAGCACGGCCAGCCCGATCGACGACCCGAAGTTGCGCACCGTCTGCGTGATGCCGGTGGCCTCGCCGTAGCTGGTGCTCGGCGCACGGTTGACGGCATCGGTGTTCGAAGGTCCGACCATCAGCCCCATGCCCACGCCGGCGAGGACGATCCAGTACCACTGCGACCCCTGCGACAGCGTCGTCAGGCTCGAACCCCACAGCACGAAGCCGACAGCGGCGACCGCACAGCCGACGACCACCGGCGGCTTGGCGCCGCGGGTGTCGAGGAGCTTGCCGCCGATCTGGACGCCGGGGGCGAACCCGGCGAAGAACGTCAGCAGGTACAGGCCGGCGTCCGACGACGAGTAGCCCAGCGACACCTGGGCGTAGGTGCTGGCGAAGAAGAACACCGGGATGAAGACGGCCATCGCCACGAACAGCACGGCGTTCTGCACGGCGAACGCCCGCGTGCGGAAGATCTCCATGCGGATCAACGGGTCGGCGGTGCGGATCTCGACGAGCACGAACACCGCGAGCAGCACCACCCCGGCGACGATGCAGCCGATGGTGGCTGGACTGCTCCAGCCCCACGATCCGGACTGCTGCAACCCGAGCACGGCCAGCGCCATGCCGGCAACGATCAGGACCAGGCCGCGCAGGTCGAGCGGGGCCGGGGTCCGGTCGTCGTCGGGCTTGGCGATGGCGGTCAGCACCAGGGCGGCGATGGCGACCGGCACGTTGATCCAGAAGATCGACCGCCACGTCCACTGCGTCAGGTAGCCGCCCGCCAGCGGGCCGAGCGCCGTGAGGCCACCGGCGACGCCGAAGAAGATGGCCATCGCCTGGCCACGCCGTTCGAGCGGGAACGCCCGCACCACGATGGCGAGCGCTGCCGGGTACATCAGCGCGGCGCCGGCGCCTTGCAGCACCCGGAAGCCGATGATCCACGGCGCCGCCAGCGAACCCGTCGGGGTGAAGCCGCACATCGTCGACGACCCGGCGAACACGATGACCCCGATGACGACGATCTTGCGGTGCCCGGCGATGTCCGACAGCCGGCCGCCGAAGGCGAACAGCGCCGCCAGCGCCAGCAGGTAGCCGTTGATCACCCACTGCACCTGCTCGGTGGAGAGCGACAGCTCGTTCTGCAGTTGCGGTGCGGCGATGGCGACGATCGTCTGGTCGATGAACGTCATGGCGACGGCGCAGATCATCGCCGCCAGCACCAACCGCCCGTGGCCCGAGCCGGCGTCAGAGTCGTCGATCGTCGCGTCGCTGTGTCCCACCTCTTGCCCCCGGCTCGCACGTTGTCGTACTGACGGTATCGGCCGGAAGCGTCCCGGGCAGGCGCCGTCCTCGACGCCTTCGATGAGCGCACGCGATCCGTCGAGATCGCGACCTGCCAGCGGTCACCAACTACCGTGCTTCGATGGACGATGAGGCTGGCAGCGATGCCGCCATGAGCGGCGGACCGACGACCGACACGACTGGAGGCGTCAGCCGGCGTCGGCTGCTGATCGCCGCGGGCGGCGTGGCAGGCGCTGCCTGGGTGTCGCCCGCCATGACGTCGATCGCCGCCGCGTGCACGGGCAGTTGCCTGACACCGTCGGTGCTGGACTGGGCGACGTACTACACCCCCGGGCAGACACCGACGTCGACCGTCGTGGGGGGCGTGACGGTCACCCAGACGTTCACGTCGACTGGTTCGGCGCCTGGAGCGAACTCCAACCGGATCAACGGCGGCACCTCGGGCACCTTCTCGCCGTACCTCCGCCTCGAGTGGACCAGCCCGCTGGCAGCGGCGAACTCGTCCCAGCAGATCGTGTTCTCGTTCTCCCAGACGGTGTACGACCCGTGCTTCGTGATCACCGATGTCGATGCGAGCACCGGCGGCTGGCAGGACATCATCACCGTGAGCGCCACCGGACCAGGTCCGGCACCGACCATCGGCGCGAGCTTCACCGGACCGTTCGTCGCCGGCACGAACCCGTGGAACGGCATCCTCACCTCTGGCGACGCCCCGTCCAACACCACGAACGGCAACATCGACGTGGAGATCTCCGGCGCCGTGGACACGTTCACCGTGCTGTACAACCAGGCCAACTTCAACGCCACGCAGACCCAGCACATCGGCATCGTGAACCCGACCTGGTGCGAGTGACCCGACCCAGCCGGCGCCCGTTGACAGCGGGCGCGCCTAGCGTCCAGCCGAGCCCCGACCGGCAGGAGCAACCATGGCGAAGCCCAGATCAGCGCGCCCTGCGGCGGCGGAGCACGCCGCCGACACCCACGACCGCATTCGCGTGCGCGGCGCGCGAGTCAACAACCTGCGCGACGTCACCGTGGAGCTGCCGAAGCGCCGCCTCACCGTGTTCACGGGGGTGTCGGGCTCGGGCAAGAGCTCGCTGGTCTTCGGCACCATCGCCGCCGAATCGCAGCGGTTGATCAACGAGACCTACAGCACCTTCGTCCAGGGGTTCATGCCGTCGCTCGCCCGCCCCGACGTCGACCTGCTCGACGGACTGACCACGGCGATCATCGTGGACCAGCAGCGCATGGGTGCCGACCCCCGCTCGACGGTCGGCACCGCCACCGACGCCAACGCCCTGCTGCGGATCCTGTTCAGCCGTCTCGGCGAGCCGCACATCGGCCCGGCCAGCGCCTTCTCCTTCAACGTGGCCTCGGCGAGCGGCAGCGGCTCGATCACCGTGGAGCGCGGGACGAAGTCCACCTCCGAGCAGCGCACGTTCTCCAAGGCCGGTGGCATGTGTTCGCGATGCGAGGGACGCGGCGCCGTCACCGACATCGACCGCGCCGCGCTCTACGACGACACCAAGTCGATCAACGAGGGGGCGTTGACGATTCCCGGCTACTCGGTCGATGGCTGGTACGTGCGGATCTACGCCGCCAGCGGCTTCTTCGACCCCGACAAGCCCATCGCCCGGTTCACCAAGCGTGAGCTCGACGCCCTGCTGCACAAAGAGCCGACCAAGCTCAAGGTCGACAACATCAACGTCACCTACGAGGGCCTGATCCCGCGCATCACCAAGTCCTTCCTCAGCAAGGACGTCGACGCCATGCAGCCCCACATCCGCGCCTTCGTCGAGCGGGCCGTCACCTTCACCACCTGTCCCGACTGCGACGGCACCCGGCTCAACGATGCGGCGCGGTCGTCGCGCATCGGCGGCGTGAACATCGCCGAGGCCTGCGCCATGCAGATCTCGGATCTGGCGGCGTGGGTCGCCACGATCGAAGACGCGTCGGCGGCGCCGCTGCTCGAGACCCTGCGGGCTGCACTCGACTCGTTCGTCGAGATCGGCCTCGGCTACCTCAGCCTCGACCGCCCGGCCGGCACCCTGTCCGGGGGTGAGTCGCAGCGCACCAAGATGATCCGCCACCTCGGCTCGGCGCTCACCGACGTCACCTACGTGTTCGACGAGCCCACGATCGGCCTGCACCCGCACGACATCGACCGGATGAACGCCCTGCTGCTGCGTCTGCGCGACAAGGGCAACACGGTGCTGGTGGTCGAGCACAAGCCCGAGACCATCGCCATCGCCGACCATGTCGTCGACCTCGGTCCCGGAGCCGGGCGCGCCGGCGGCACCATCACGTTCGAGGGCAGCGTCGAGGACCTGCGCCGCAGCGACACGGTGACCGGCCGCCACCTCGACGACCGGGCTCGGCTCAAGGACACGGTGCGCTCGCCGAGCGGCGCGCTCGAGGTGCGCGGCGCCGACACGCACAACCTGCGCGACGTCGACGTCGACATCCCGCTCGGCGTGCTCGTGGTGCTGACCGGCGTCGCCGGCTCGGGCAAGAGCTCGCTGATCGACGGGTCGGTGGCGGGGCGCGACGGTGTCGTCGTGGTGGACCAGGCGCCGATCCGGGGATCGCGCCGCTCCAACCCCGCCACCTTCACCGGCGTCCTCGACCCCATCCGCAAGGCGTTCGCCAAGGCCAACGGCGTGAAGCCGGCGCTGTTCAGCCCCAACTCCGCCGGCGCCTGTCCGACCTGCAAGGGCGCCGGCGTCATCTACACCGACCTCGTCCTGATGGCCGGTGTGGCCACCACCTGCGAGGACTGCGAGGGGCGGCGCTTCGAGGCGTCGGTGCTCGACTACCACCTCGGCGGACGAGACATCGCCGACGTCCTGGCGATGCCGATCGCCGAGGCGACGACGTTCTTCGGCGACGGCGACGCACGTACCCCGGCGGCGCACAAGATCCTCGAGCGGCTGGTCGATGTCGGCCTCGGGTACCTCACGCTGGGCCAGCCACTTCCCACGCTGTCGGGTGGCGAACGCCAGCGGCTCAAGTTGGCGACCCACATGGGCACGACCGGCGGCGTCTTCGTGCTCGACGAGCCGACGACGGGGCTGCACCTCGCCGACGTCGACGCGCTGCTCGGGCTGCTCGACCGCCTCGTCGAGGCCGGCACGTCGGTCATCGTGATCGAGCACCACCAGGCGGTGATGGCGCACGCCGACTGGATCATCGACCTCGGACCCGGCGCCGGCCATGAGGGCGGGAGCGTCGTGTTCGAGGGCACCCCGGCCGACCTCGTCACCGACGCCTCGACGCTCACCGGCGAGCACCTCGCCGCCTACGTCTCAAGCGCCTGAGCCCTCCGTTCGAGGGCAGGACCGCTCGGTAGCCTCGGCGACGTGGGGACGACGATCGGGTTCCGGCTGCTGGTCGACGATGACCTGGCGCTGCTGCACCGCTGGCTCAACGAGCCCGGCGTCCTGCGGTGGTGGGAGGGCGACGACGTTTCGCGGGCGGGGGTCGTGCGTACCTACAGCACCGACCGTCCACCGGACGGCGTCGAGCACTGGGTTGCCTTGGTCGACGACCGCCCGATCGGCTGGATCCAGTGCTACGCCGTGGCGGACGCCCCCGAGGAGGCGGCGGCGTGGTGGGCACACGGTGTGGACCGCACCGCGGCCGGCATGGACTATCTCGTCGGCGAACCGACCGCGCGCGGCCAAGGCCTCGGCTCGGCGATGATCGCCGCCTTCGTCGCCGACGTCGTGTTCGCACGCCACCCGGACTGGACCCAAGCGGCGGCGGCGCCCTACGTCGCGAACGCCCCATCGTGGGGCGCGCTCGCCAAGGCCGGGTTTCGCAATGTGGCCGACCTGCCGCCCGACCCCGGCGACGACGACGGCCCCGCACGCCTCATGGTCTGCGACCGCACCTGAGTCTCATCGGCGCGCCCGGCGCCCGCTCGTCGTGCACGCCGAGCGAATTGAGTACCCGCCACTCACGACAGCCTGAGCAGCCCTCCGTACCGTCACCCACGGTGGGCGCAGGCCTGCCGCCGACCTCGAGGAGTGCGCCATGATCGAGCACGCAGGACCCGACGATCTCCCTACCGCTGCCGCCGACGCGAGCGCGGCTGGCCTGGCCGGGCTGGCCGACGCGCTCCGATCGCAGCAGGCAGAGCTGGTGGCTCTGCGCGCCGAGCTCGTCGCCCACGCCGAAGAACTGGCTCGGCTGCGGACCCCGCATCGTCCGGCGGCAGTCCACGCCGAGCCGCATCGGACCGGTCTGCGAGGAGCGACCTCCGACGACGAGGCTGATGCTGGCGCGAGCGCTGGCGCTGGCGCTGGCAGAGACGAGCGCGTCGACCGGCGTCGGCTTCTGCGATCAGCGACGGTCGCCGCCGGTGCCGCGGTCGCGGGCGGCGCTGCCTTGTCGGTCCTGTCGGCGTCGCCCGCCGCTGCCGCCACCCTCAACGGCAGCGGCAACCCGGGGGTCAACGCCACCGGGATCTCCGGTGACGGGGTCGTGGCCAGCACGGACACTGCCGGACGTGCCGGCGTGTTCACCTTCACCAACACGACCGGCGGCAACGCCCTCGAGGCCGTGTTCGGCAGCCCGGTTGCCGCGGCAGGCACTGCGATCAAGGCCACCACGACGACGACCGCCGGCGCCAAGGCCGTCGAGGCATACGGCGATCAGGCGCTGTACGGGCATTCGACCGGTCCTGGCGACAACGGCAGCGCCGGCGTGGTCGGGCACGGCGACGCCTCGATCACCGGAGTACGCGCCAGCTCACAGAGTGGGACAGCGCTGGAGGCGACCTCGACGGCGGGAGCAGCACTGCGCGCCTTCGGCTCGCACGGCGTCCTCACTGGTGCCACCGGGGCCACCGGCAGCCCGCTGTGGATCAACTCGACGGCCCCCAGCCCGGCGGGTTCGACGGCCAAGTGGTACCGAGGACAGTTCCTCGTCGACACCACCGGCGCGCTGTGGTTCAACACCACCGACTTTCCGTCACCGAACTGGGTCAAGGTCGCCGGGCCGACGACGGCAGGGGCCTTTCACGTGTTGTCCACGCCGATTCGCATCTACGACAGCCGACCCGGCCAGGCCCCGCTCGGCGTCACGAAGGGCGCCATCGCCAACGAGGCTGAGCGCGTGATCGACGCGAACCTCGGCGGCGCCATCCCCACCGGCGGCGCGACTGCGATCCTCGTCAACCTGACGGTCGTCGGTACCACCAACCCAGGGTTCTTGGCGCTCTACAAGAACGGCATCGCGTACCCCGGCACGAGCTCGGTCAACTGGACGGGCAACGGTGACGTCGTCGCAAACCAGGCCGTGACCGCGGTCGACAGCGCCCTGCGCTGCAAAGTGCGCGTCGCCAACAATTGCTCGACGCAGTTCCTCATCGACCTCCTCGGCTACTGGCGCTGACCACCTGCACCGAACGCGACGGCGCAACGCGCTCGGTTGCCTCCGCCGGCCCAGGTGACGACGACGGTTCAGCGCCCGGAGCAGGTTCCGCGACCGTGCCTGAGCACTACGCCTGCGCCAGCCTGCGGGCCTGGTCGACCAGGTCAACCGTCGACCACGTAGCTCCGGTCGAGACCGACTCGTGGCCGTCGAGTCGCGTGCGCACGTGCGCCGCCAGCCCCTCGTGGCGCGAGTGCCACCGGTGCGCCGCCATGGCGCGGAACAGTTGATCGGCCAGGGCGGTGTCACCGTCGCTGCGGGCCAGCTCGGCGGCGGCAGCGACAGCGAAGGGCTGGGTCATCGCCACCGGATCCCGATCGTCGATGGTGCCGAGCAACGCACGCAGTGCCGCCGCGTTCGGCCGCACGGTGGCGTGCACGTAGGCGCGCACGATGGCCTGCAGGAACGTGTCGTCCACACCGGAGAGCTGAGCGGCGACCTCGAGGGCCTCCAGCGCCTCGCCGCCCGCGCCAGCGAGGTGCAGGCACAACGGACGCAGCACCAGCGCCGAACGGCCGAAGTAGCCGGGCAGCGCGGTCTCGGAGCTCGCTGCCGCGTCGAACGCCTCCGCTGCGCCGAGCAGATCGAGGTCCGACAGGTGCGTCAGCGCCTCGATCGTGCGCAGCTGTACCGGTTGCTCGGGGTGCGACCGATCGACCTCCCGCCAGGCCACCTCGAGCAGTCGGCGGGCCTCGGCAGCGTCGAGGTGCGCCACCGCTTGCGCCTGGAACGCCAGCGCCGACACGCGCAGCGGATGACCTGGCGGTGCGAGCGCGACCACCTCGCCGGCGAAACTCAGCCCGGCGAGCGCGTCAGCTCGCGCGCCCGCGGTCCACATCGTCCCGACGCGCCATCGCAGCCGGTCGTCCATCGACAGCGCGTCGTCCTGCTCGGCGGCGACATCGAGCCAGCGCTGTGCCTCGGACAGCTCGAGCCGCAGGACGTGCACCGGCCACACGCGTGCCGCCAGCGCGGCCGCCGCCTCGGGCGCACCGCGATCGATCGCCCAGGTGCGGGCCACGTCGAGGTCGGCGAGCCGCGGTTCGAGGCGGGCGCGGGCCTCGTCGAGCGACGCCCGCTCGACCAGCCCGTCCACCACATCGAGGTGCCACTGCAGATGCCGGTCCCGCGCCGAGGCCGTCTCCCCCGCAGCAGCGAGCTTGGTAGCGGCATAGTCGCGCACGGTCTCGAGCAGGGGGCTCCCGACGACCAGCAACGACTTGTCGGCGAGCGAGGTCAAGGCTGCAGCCGCGCGCGCCTCCCCCGTGTCGTCGGCGCCGATGCCGAGCGCCACGTCGGGGTCGACCGGGCCGGCGATGACGCTCAAGCGGCCGAGCAGGACCCGCTCGTCATCGCCGAGCAGGTCGTAGCTCCAATCCATCGTGGCCTCGAGGGTGCGCTGGCGGGGTCGGGCCCGGCGGACACCGCCGGCGAGCAGCGCGAAGCGGTCGGCGAGCAGCGCCTCGACGCGCGCCGCGCCGAGCTGCGCCGCGCGTCCTGCCGCCAGCTCGATCGCCAAGGGCAGACCGTCGAGCGAGGCGCAGATGGCGGCGATGCGCTGCTCGTCCTCTTCGCCCGCTTCGCCGCCGAGCCGAGCCCGAAACAGCGCCACCGCATCGTCGGTGGGCAGCGGTGCCACGCGCTGCACGACCTCGCCCTCGATGCCGAGCGGTTCGCGCGACGTGACGAGCAGGTGCAGGCGCGGGCAGCGGTCGAGGAGCAGGTCGGCCACCATCGCCACGTCGTCGACGAGGTGCTCGGCGTTGTCGATCACCACGAGGAGCCGCCGGTAGCCGATGAAGGTCGCCAGCTCGTCGTGGTCGCCGGCCCCCGCCGTGTCCGCGTTGGGCGCGCCCACAGCACGGGCGAGCGTGCCGATGAGTCGATCGGGGTCACCGACGCTCGTGAGATCGACGAACGCCGCCCCTCCGGGGAAGCTCACCTGGGCGTCGGCCGCCGCCCGGATCGCCAGGCGGGTCTTGCCGGTCCCGCCCACACCGGCCACGGTGACCAGCCGGTGGGCATCGATGCGCTCGGCCAGATGTGCGACGTCGTCGCGGCGGCCGACGAAGCTCGACCGCTCGATGGGGAGCCCGACGATCGGCACGACGGTGCGCGGCGGCGGGAAGGCGGTCCAGCTCCCCGCCGGCTCGACCTGGAACAGGTCCTCGGGTTCGTCGAGGTCCCGGAGCAGGTGACGACCGAGCGGATGCAGCACCAGGTCTACGGCCAGCGGTTCGACGTCGGCCGCCATGGCACCGGAGACGAGGGTCTGCCCACCATGCGCCGCGGCCATGATCCGGGCGCAGCGGTTCAGGGTCAGGCCGAACCAGTCCCCGTCTCGCTCGACCGCCGGCCCGAGGTGGGCGCCGACACGCACGCGCAAGCCAGTCTCCGCGAGCGCGCCGTGCATCTCGACGGCAGCGGCGACCGCATCGACGCCGTCGGAGAACACGGCGATGCAGCCGTCACCGGTGTGCTTGAAGATCGTGCCGGAGCGCCCGTCGACCACGTCCCGGGCGATGCGGTCGTGTGCGACGAGGCGGAGACGCATGGTCTCCTCGTCTGCCTGCCAGGCGCGTGTCGACCCCTCGATGTCCGTGAACACGAACGCCCGCACCACCTCGTCCGCCGCACGCACACGAGCATCGTCGCGCCTCGTCGTTGTGCCGTCGACCGGTCGGACTGACCTCGAAGGTCCGACCTCGTGACTCCCGTCAACGTCCGACGGAGCGTCAGATCGTCCATAGGTGATCTTGCCGATGTCCACACCGGTGTCGACGGCGGATCCTGGCGACATGGACACCACCACGACCTCGACCATCACCGCTCCCACCGCCATCGAGACCGTCGGGGGCATCTACGCCGCCTTCGGTCACGGCGACCTGACTGGCCTCTTCGGCCTGCTGCACCCCGAGATCGACTGGAGCACCACCGTGACCGCGCCCGGGGCCGAGCACGTCCCGATGCTGCGCAACGGCATCGGGCACGGCGCCGCCGAGCGCTACTTCGCCGGGGTCGGCCAGCTCGAGATCCACGTCTTCGACGTCGGCCGCCTGTTCGTCGACGGCGACGTCGTGATCGCCGAGGTGCACCTCGAGGCCACGCATCGGGTCAGCGGGAAGCAAGCTGCGCTCGACGAGCTCCACCACTGGACCGTCCGAGACGGTCAGGCGGTCCGCTACCGCCCCTACCTCGACACCGCTGCGCTGATCGAGCTCTATCGCCCGTGATCGCGGGCAGACTTGCCGCCGTGACCGACGGACACATCCGCCTGGTGGAGGTGCTCGGCACGTTGTCCGCGGCGTGCGACGCCGCCGACGGCTTCGCACACGACACCACCTTGCGGTCCGCTGTGCTGGCCGCCGGTCTGGCCACCGACGTCGCCAACGGCGATGCGACGTTCGTCGGCGATGTCGTCGTCGGCGCGCTGTTGCGTCACATCGGTTGCACCGGGTTCGCCGTCGAAGAGGCGCACCGGTTCGGCGCCGGCGACGACGTCGGGCTGCGATCGGTCATGGCCGAGGTCGACTTCGGCCGACCCGCCGACGCCGTGCGGATCGTGCAGGACCGACTCGCCGCCGATGCGCCGGCCGCACAGCGTGAGGCGGCGGTCGGTGCGCTCCTCGGCGACGGGACCCGCGCCGGCCAGCGCCACGACGCCGCACAGTGCGATGCCGCCGAGAGGCTGGCGGCCCTGCTGCCCGTCTCGAACGCCGCCGCCGCCGTCGCCACCGATGCGTTCGAGCGATGGGACGGCAACGGGGGACCAGCGGGCACGGCGGGCGACGCCATCTCCCAGGTGGCGCGCGTCGTCGAGGTCGCCTACGTCGCAGAGCTCTTCCGCGGTCGCCAGGGGCGAGGTGGCGCGGCGGCGGAGTTGCGAGCCCGAGCGGGCGGACAGCTCGACCCGGGCCTGGTCGAGGTCTTCCTCGAGGATGCCTCAGCGAGATTCGACCTGGTGACCGACCCTGGGGCGTCAGCCTGGGACCTGCTCTGCGACGCCGAGCCCGCACCGCACACCCGCATCAGCGATGCGCAGGTCGACGAGGCGGCGCTGGCCTTCGCCCGGTTCTCGGACCTGAAGTCGACCTGGCTGACCGGACACAGCGAACACGTCGCCGCGGTGGCGACGGCGGGAGCCGAGCAACTCGGCCTCGACGTCGGCACCCGCACGGCGCTGCGACGCGCCGGCCTCTTGCACGACGTCGGGCGTGTCGGCGTACCGACCGGCATCTGGGACCTGCCTCGCCAGCTCACCCCGCACGAGCGCGACCGCGTGCGCTTCCACGCCTGGGAGACCGACCGCATCTTGTCGTCCACCCCACTGTTCGGGACGGTTGCCACCATCGCCGCCGCGGCGCACGAGCGCGAGGACGGCTCCGGCTACCACCGGGGACGGGTGCCCGATGTGGCAGCCATATCGGCACGCCTCCTCGCCGTCGCCGACGTGTGGTGCGCACTCGTGGCGGAACGCCCCCATCGCCCCGCCGTGACGCCGGCGGAGGCGCGCGACGCGCTGGCCGCAGCCGTCGTCGACGGACAACTCGACCGGACGGCCGTGGACGCTGTGCTGGGAGCGGTCGACCAGCTGGCCTTGCCACCGCCGACCTGGCCAGCCGGGCTCACCGACCGCGAGGTCGAGGTGCTGCGGGCCGTAGCGACCGGCGCCGGCGACAAGCAGATCGCCGCCGACCTCGGGATCACGGCGAAGACCGTGGCGCACCACGTCCAGCACGTCTACGACAAGATCGGGGTGCGCAGCCGCGCCGGCGCCACGCTCTTCGCCGTCGAGCACGGACTGGCTGGTCCGGCCAGGGCCCGATGACCGTGCATCGCATGCCTGGATTCGCAGCGGACCACCGCCGGCGACGAGTCCGGCGACGCCCGCATCGCCGCTGGGTGGTCGCCGTGACCGCAGCCGCCACGGTGCTCGCCGCCGCCTGCAGCCCCGAGGAACCACGAACATCGCCCGACGCCACGGGCACGGCGCCGGCGCCCTCGTCGAGCGGCACGTCGTTGCCAGCCGACGCTGCGGCGCTCTCCGATCTCGGGGCGCAGTTGCTCGCCGACACGGGCGCGACTGGAGGCATCGTTGCGCTGTCGGTCGCCGGGGGGTCGCCGACGATCGTCGCCGTCGGAGTGGAGGCCACCGCCGACGGCACATCGGGTGCGGCGATCGACCCGGGCGCGGTGGTGGATGTCGCCAGCGTGACGAAGTCCTACGTCGCAGCCTTGGCGCTGGTGCTCGCTCACGACGGCGTGGTCGATCTCGACGCGCCGATCAGCACCTGGATCGACTGGCCCGGCGGCGATCGCATCACGCTGCGGCACCTGCTCATGCACACGAGCGGTCTCGGTCGCTTCGGCGACGGGGAGTCGCCGTCACCGTTCCTCGATCTGGTCGCTCGCGGCGAGCCGGTGACGATCGAGGAGGTGCTCGGCGCGGCTCGGTCGATCCCTCCGCTCGGCGAGCCCGGAGTGCAGACGCGCTACGGCAACCTCAACTACGCCCTCGCCGGGGCCGTGCTCGCAGCGGCGGCTGACGCACCGATCGACGAGCTGTTCCAGGACCGGGTCTTCGGCCCGTCCGGCCTCGAGCGCACCGCCTACCCGCCGTCGGCGCCGGGCCAGCCGACCTCGGCGCCGGCAACGCCGGTCGGGTTGTACGAGCCCGATCCGGGCGTCGAGCCGCTCGCGACCTCCCTCATCCCGCTCGAGGCGTGGCGCACCGCGCTGGGGCCGGCCTCGGGGTCCGTCTCCACCGTCGAGGAGCTCGTGGCGTGGGCCGATGTCGTCTTCCGGCAGCGTCGGCTCGACGGCGTGGACCTCACCGCCATGGCCGAGATCAGTCCGGGCGGGTACGGCCTCGGGGTGATCGGCGTCGGACCGACCGGCGACTGCGTCTTCGAGGGCTGCGCACCCGATGCGACGTTCGACCGGTTGGCGCTCAACGGCGACTTCCCGGGCGCGTCGACCCGCGTGCTGTACGACCCGGCCACCGACACGACCCTGGTCGTCTTCCTCAACCGCAACGCCCTCGACCTCGACGCGACCCTCCTCGCCTTCCTCGACGCACGCTGACGACGACCGTCGCCGCGCAGGCCGTACTCACCAGTCGGTCGCCCCGCCGGCGACGGCGTCGGCGTCGCCGTCGGCCGCGATGGACCCGAGCAGCTCGACGGTGGCGTAGCGGGCGAGAAGCGACTCGAGCACCTCGACGAGGGCCCCCTCGACGGCGGAGGCCGGATCGGCCACCGTCTCCGCGTACACGATCGTCACACCGGTGCCCCTGTCGGGGCGCAGCCCGAGCGCACGAACGTCCGGCCCCGCAGGACAGCGCTCGACCACGGTGCGGCCAGCATTGAAGGCCGCAGGCGCGTCGAGTGTGGTGGCGAAGGCCCACAGCCAGCGGTCCTCGAGGGGCACGCGGTAGAGCCCGCCGGGTCGCGCCGTGCCACCTGGAGGCGTCCCGACGTCGATGGCCGGGACGACCCCGGCGGGCAGGCCGAGGAACGACAGCCGGTGACCTGCCTCATGCTGACGCCACGCCTGCGCCACCGCCCCACGGAAGGCACACGGCGTGAGGCGCAGGGGCTCGTCGGTCTGGTCCGCTCCGACGAGCGGCGACGGGCGGACGTCGACCAGCACCTGCGCACCGTGTCGGATGCGGGCCCGCAGGCGCGGGACGGCGTGGACCAGGGTGGCGGCGACGCGCAGCGCTGCCAGCCCGCGGTCGTCGATCCCCGCCGCCGTCGCTCGGTCGTCGAGACCGGCGCCGTGGACGACGGGACCGGACCCGTCACGATGCTCGTGTGCCTGCATGCGTCCTCCCAAGGTCGATACTGGAGCTGTAAGGCATACCTAACATATGATGTCAAGCATGAGCGATACGACCCAGCCCCGAGATCGGCGCCCGCGCCTCGGTCATCGATGAGCAGCGGCGCTCTCGATGCCGACCCACGCGCCCAGCGGCTCTTGCGCGGCGCGCACGAACGGATCTACCGCTGGCCCGATGGCCTGGCGGGGTTCGTCGCCGCCGTCGAGATCGTCGTGGACGACGACGCCCGCATCGAGGGCGCGCTCGATGTGCACGCACTCCACGGCGCCTCCTTCGCCCCGTACGGTGCCGAGCCGATCCCTCCCCTCGTTGCCGCCGAGGTGGTCTCGCTCGCCGTCTGGCTGGCGCCGCAGACCTTCGCCGCGCGTGACGGGCGGTACGGGGCGCGGTTCCGCCCGGACCTCGATCGTGCTGCCGGCCGGGCCGTGGAGTTGCTCGGCTGTCCCCGCTCCACACTCCGCTGGATCGACGGCGAGGACCTCGTCACCACGGCGTTCGATCAGCGCGACGGCCGGCACGAGCTCTCGGTGCTCGCCGCCAGGCCACCGACGACGGGCGGCGAGTGGCGGTGCTGACGAGCGAGCAGATCGACGACGGCGCCGTGATCCACTGCCGCGACGTGACCCAGGCGTGGGTGACGATCGATGGCGTCGTGCTGCCCGCGTCGCGCTCGCTCGTGGCGACGGCACCGGCGTTCGACCGGGTGGACATCGTGTTGCGCGACCACCGCATCACGTGGCCGGCCCGCTGAGGCACCGGTCACGCGCATCAGGGCGCTCAGTCGTCGGCGGCGACCCAGGCGATGGCGTCCGCCCGCTGGTCGAGGCCGAAGACCTCGAACTTGCCCGGCACCATCCAGCCGAAGGCGCCGGCAAGATGCCGCACCCAATCGGTGTCAGTGACGATGGCAGCACGGTGCCAGCGGCCGTGATGGTCGAACCCCAGCTTGGTGTCCTGCCAGGCGGCGCCCCCGCTGTAGCCCTCGAAGCGATCCCCGAGCACATAGACGAGTCGCAGCGGACCGTCCTGCGCCTCGAGGGCGGGGATCAACGTGGTGCGGTAGTCGTCGGCGTGCAACTCACCGACGGCTTCGAACCCCAACACACCGGGGGGCAGGTCTGCGATCGGCTCCAACATCGGGCACCTCCGTTCCCTCTTGTACATTCTTACCCTTTGGAGAGACAGGACCACCGACCACCATGGCGTCCTCGTCAACGACCACAGCCAACGCCGCCGTCGTCACCCCCGCGTTCACCGGTTGACGCAGACCCGCCACCGCGTGGCGACCGTGGCCTACGCTGCCGCCGCGAGATCAGGTCACCAACCCGGCGGAGGTACCCATGGCGACGGTCGATGCTGCGAGCTCACAGGCGGCGCTGGACATGATCCAGCACGCCATCGACCAACGAGAGGTCGACTACCCGGGCGAGGTGACCATCCGCAACGCCGACCCGCTGCTGGCGTCCCGCCACCGGTTCGGCGAGGTCATGGCGGCGGCCCAGGCGAGCCTCGGCATGAATCTCGGTCGCATCTGGCAGGAGCGAGGGGGTGAGGTCCAGGACGTCACCGCTGATGCCCACCTGGGCGTACACCAGCACCACGGCGTGGCGTACCTGCGCCAGAACGGCCGCGAGCTCGGCTTCACGGACTACGGCGCGCCGGGCACCTTCGACGACGAGGTCGGTAGCGAGTTCTACGCCACCCGGGACGGCAAGTTCATCAAGTTCGAGATGCTGTATCCGCGCCTGCGCGACGCCGTGTATCGGGTGCTCAAGTGCGCGCCGACAGCACGCGCCGTCGAGCAGGCCGTCGGCACCTGGGACGCCGACGCGCTCGAGCGAGCGCTGCGAGACGAGGGTGCAGCCGTCGGCGTCGTCCGCAGCGCCCAGGAGTGGCGAGTCCACCCGGTCGGCGCGCGGCTCGCCGCCAAGCCCGTGGTGGAGCTGACCAAGATCGGCGACAGCGACCCGATCCCCCTGCCCGACGGGCTCCCCTCCGACGGCCGCCCGCTCCGGGGCATCAACGTGCTGGACTGCACCCACGTCATCGGCGGACCCATCACGGCACGAACGCTGGCGGAGTTCGGCGCCAACGTGCTGCACATCTCGCGCATCGATTACCCCGATCACCTCAACTGGCGCCTCGAGACCGACATCGGCAAGCGCGCCGCCTACTGCGACCTGAGGGATCCCGACGATCGGCAGACGTTCTTCCGGCTCCTCCAGGACGCCGACGTGTTCACCTGCTCGTACCTGAACCTGGACCAGAAGGGCGTCTCGCCGAAGGCGCTCGCCACGGCGAAGCCAGGGATCATCGCCCACGAGCTGCGGTGCTTCGACTTCGAAGGCGAGTGGGCGAACTTCCGCGGCTTCGACATGCTCGCCGTCGCCGTCTCGGGGTACGTCGACGAGGAAGGTGCCGTGGACGCCCCGCTCATGCCGGTGCAGAACATCTTCGCCGACTACCTCGCCGGCTACGTCGGCGCGGCTGCCGTCACCTCCGCGTTGCTCAAGCGCGCCGACGTCGGCGGGAGCTATCAGGTGCGCGTGTCGCTGACCCGCATGTGCATGTGGGCGCAGGACATCGGTCTCCTCGACGCCAGCGCGCTCGACGGCACCCGACCGTGGTCCGACCTCATCAAAGAAGCCGAGCTGCCCGTCGAGACGATCGACGGACCGTTCGGCGAGATCACCTATCTCCCGAGCCTGCTCGAGATGACCGACGTCCGGCCGGGCTTCGACCGCTCGACCCAACCGCTGGGCTCGAGCGCGCTGACCTGGGACTAGCAGGAAGCCTGGCAGCCGCCCGAGCAATCAGTGCTCGGCGCGGCGACGACGCCCCTCGACGTCGACGAGCCGCTGCACTCGCCCGCTCGTGCCGGGTGCCACCGACGCGAACCTGGCCATCAGCTGGAGCTCGGGCGGCGCCACGACGACCTCCGGCGGCGCGTCCGTGAGCGCGCGCACGACGCCGGCGGCGACGTCCGCCGGCGACTTCGTGCGCACGCCGGCCGGCAGCTCGGTGCCACTGTCGTGGAACATGCCGGCGTCGCGGATGAAGCCGGGAGCCACGAGCGAGCAGGTCACGCCAGTGCCGTGCAGCTCCTCGGCGAAGCTGAGGGCGAAGCCCCGCAGGCCGAACTTCGTGGCGTTGTACAGGCGCGAGCCGGGTGACGCGGCGATGCCGGCCACCGAGCCGACCAACGCGACGGCGCCGGGTCGGCCGGCGGCGATGCGCTGCTGGGCGTAGGCGATCGACAGCGAGATGGGCACGCGCAGGTTCACGTCGATGACCTGGTCGATGGTGGCGTCGTCGATCTCGTCGAGCGGCGGATCCTCGCCGATGCCGGCGTTGAGCACGATGGCATCGCACCCGGCGACCAGGGCCCGCACCCTCGACGCGTCGTCGGGGTCGGCGAGATCGGCGACGACGACCTCGCCGTCCACGGTGGTCGCCAGCTCCTCGAGTGGGCCGGCGCTGCGGGCGGTCAGCACGATCGATGCGCCCCGTCGTGCGAGCTCCCGCACGATCTCCGCTCCCAGCCCCCGGCTGGCACCCGTGACCAGGATCCTCGCTCCGTCGATGTCCATGCGTCCTCCTCGACTCCGGTCGTAACGACCTGATCGACGACGCTACCGAGCGCACCGCCGCCACGACGCCGACGACGGGATCGCGCGGCGACCGGAGCCAGCAAGGCAGGGAACGGTCCGGGGACCGGAGACGTTGCGTAGTGCATGAGCGTGATCACCCGAACTGCACGCGCCTTGGTCCCGGCCGCGGCGATCCTCGCCGCCGGCGCCTGCGGCGGCGGGCAAACCGCCCCGTCGTTCACCGCCGCCAAGCTGGGCGGCGGCGAGCTTTCGTCTGCGTCGTTCGCCGGCACCGACACCGTGCTGTGGTTCTGGGCGCCCTGGTGCACGACGTGCCGGGCCGAGGCCGACGACGTGGTCGCTGCGGCCGCGGCGCTCGATGGCGACGTGCAGGTGGTCGGCGTCGCCGGTCGTGGGGAGGTCCCCGAGATGGACGAGTTCGTCGCTGAGACCGCCACCGGTGGGCTCACCCACGTCGTCGACGACGACGGATCGATCTGGTCGTCGTTCGGCGTGGCGTCGCAACCGTCGTTCGCCTTCATCTCCGACACCGGCCAGGTCGAGGTTGTCAGCGGGGCGCTGGGCGAAGCCAAGCTGACCGAGCGGATGCAGGCATTGGCAGCGTCCTCGTCGTGAGCGGTCGCAGCGTCGATCGGCTCGTCGGCATCTACCACGCCAACGGCACGCTGTGGGGTGAGCTCTCCTACTGGCTCAAGGCGCGCGTCGGCGGCGCGCACTGCTCGTTGTGCGACATCACCCACGGATCGGTGCGCGAGAAGCCCGAGTGGCAGACGTGCAAGGCGTCGCTGCCGGTGCCGATCGTGACCGTGCACCTCGACGAGCGCGACGAGGCGCTGGCGGCCTTCACCGACGGGCGCACGCCGTGCGTCGTGGCCGAGACCACGGACGGCCTCGTCCTGCTCGTCGACGACGCCGAGCTGGGGGCGTGCGACGGGTCCCCGACGTGTCTGGTCGATGCCATCACCACCAACGCCACGGCACTCGGCCTCGAGCTCACCTGAGCCGCGGGCCGTCACCCGGTCCGGGAGACGGCGTCGGCGGTGACCTCCATGTGGCCCAGGTGCTGGAAGAGCTCCTCGAGCACGTGCAGCGCGAGCGCGGCATCGGTCCGGTCGGTCCCCGGCAGGAACGCACGCAACGGATGATCGGTCGCCGACGGCCCGGCGCCCAGCTCGACCAGCAGGGCATCGCACCGCTGCGTCGCAACGTCGATGCGTGCCCGCAGCTCCGCGACGCTCGCCGTCGTCACGAACTCCGCCTCTCGGTCGCGCTCGGTGTCGCGCCCGAGCCCGGGCGTCTCGAACCATGACGGCCCGAGCTCGCAGCAGTGCACGATCAGCCCGGCGACGGAGTTCGTCCCCCACGACGGCGGCCGCAGGTTGACCGTCTCGTCGTCGAGCCGGTCGAGCACCCGGGCCATGCCGCCGTAGGCGTGACGGACGTAGAGCTGCATGGTGGACACGTCGAGCTGCATGCTCAACAGCATCCCCCGTCGGCCGCCACCGCTGCCGCCTGCCGGCTGAACGCGACGGGTTCGGCCTCGCTCGCCGGTGCGCAGCACATGGCCGAGGCGCCATCGCCCACGATCAGGTTGGTGAGTCGCTCGGCGTCGCCGGTCTTCACGTACCACTCCCACTTCGCCCCGTCGGGGTCGGTGACCCAGGTCTCGACCTTGGTGGCGTAGCAGCACACCGTGTCGTCGACGCCGGTGGTCTCGAGCCCGTCGGCCGACAGGCGTGCCTCGGCGGCGGTGACCTCGGCGGCGGTGTCGGTCTCGACACCGAGGTGGTTCAGCGTGCCTCCCTCGGCGCCCTCGAACAGGACCAGCTTCAGCGGTGGATCGGCGATCTCCCAGTTGGCGTACCCGGGCTTGCGCTTGGCCGGTTCGGTGGCGAACAGCCGCGAGTAGAACTCGACGGCGGCGTCGAGATCGGTGACGTTGAGGGCGAGTTGCAGACGAGACATGGGAGCACCTCCGCTAGATTGATGTTCGTCGATGGATGGAGACTAGCAACACATCGACGGATGTCAATGTGAAGATGGACTGCGGATCGGAGAATCGCATGACCGGCGCATCGAACAACGTGTGCTGCGCCCCGCTCGGCTCGGCGGCACTGGACGAGGACCAAGCCACCGAGCTCGCCGCCCTCCTCAAGGTGCTCGCCGATCCCGCCCGCCTCCGCCTGCTCTCGATGGTCGCCACCGCATCCGACGGTGAGGCCTGCGCCTGCGATCTGGTCGAGCCGGTGGGTCGGTCGCAGCCGACGGTGTCGCACCACCTGTCGCTGCTGGTCGAGGCGGGGCTGCTGGAGCGCGAGAAGCGAGGTCGGTGGGCCTGGTACTCGGTCGTGCCCGAGCGGCTCGACGCCATCCGTGACGCGCTCGCCCCGACAGGCGCGGGGACGCGCTGCTAGGTTGTCCGCCCACGGCGATGGGGCTCGCCGAAACCGCCTTCGGGCTGATGGCTCCTACCAACCTGCAGCGCAGCGCGCGTGCTTGGTAGGAGCTTGTTCGAGCCGGGGCAACCTCCTCAGGGCGCTGCGAGAGACGTCCGGCACGAGGAGCGCACGTGAGCGACGACGGGGTCGGACCGAGCCGGCTGCGGCGCGCCGTCGACGCGCTCGGCGCCAAGGCGAGGTTCGAGGCGGCCGATCAGGTCGACCTCGTGCGGTTCCTCGTCCGGTGGATCGTGCTCGGCTCGATCGTCGGCGTGCTCGCCGGGTTGGCCGCCGCCGCCTTCCTCATCACCCTGCAGTGGGCGACCGAGACCCGCGAAGCGACGCCCTGGCTGCTGTACCTGTTGCCGGTCGCCGGGCTGGCGATCGGCCTCGCCTATCACCACGGCGCCGGCGCGGCGGCGAAGGGCAACAACCTGATCATCGATGAGATCCACGAGCCCAAGGCCTGGATCCCGCGGCGCATGGCGCCGCTGGTCTACGGCGGCGCCATCGCCACGCACCTCTTCGGCGGCTCGGCGGGCCGGGAGGGCACGGCGATCCAGATGTCGGGCAGCCTGACCGACGGGTTCGCCCGGATAGCACGCATCCGACCGAGCGAGCGTCGCCTGCTGCTGATCGCCGCCATCGCCGGCGGCTTCGGTGCCGTGTTCGGCGTGCCGCTGGCGGGTGCCGTGTTCGCGCTCGAGGTCCAGTCGGTCGGCCGCCTCCGCTACGACGCGCTGGTGCCTGCGTTGACGGCGTCGATCGTCGGCGACCAGGTCGTGCGGGCGCTCGGCGTGCACCACACACCGACGCCGGTCATCGACGCGGTCGAGGTGACGCCGGCACTGATCGGCAAGGTCATCGTGGCGGGCGTGGCGTTCGGGCTCTGCGCGCTGGTGTTCATCGAGCTCACGCACGGCTGCAAACGGCTCTTCGCCGCCACCGTGCGCTACCCGCCGCTCCGGCCCTTCCTCGGCGGACTCGGGATCATCGCCCTCACCTTCCTCGTCGGGACGCGCGACTACCTCGGCCTGTCGATCCCACTGATCACGGACGCGCTCGCCGGCGCGGCCACGGTGGCGACCTTCGCGTTCGCCCTCAAGCTGGTGTTCACCTCGGTCACCCTCGGCTCGGGCTTCCAGGGTGGCGAGGTCACGCCGCTGTTCGTCATGGGCGCCACGCTCGGCGCCACCATGGGGCACCTGCTCGGGCTGCCGTTGCCACTCGCCGCCGCCATCGGGTTCGTCGCCGTGTTCGCCGGGGCGACCAACACCCCGCTGGCGTGCACGATCATGGGCCTCGAATTGTTCGGCGTGGCGCCGGTGGTGCCGCTCGTCATCGCCTGCGCTGTGGCGTACGTCTTCTCGTCGCACCGGTCGATCTACACCTCGCAGCGGGTCGACACCCCCAAGCACCACCGGCCCGCCGATACCGGCGACGCCGCCTGAAGGCGTCGCGCCTCAGCCCTGGGCGCGCTCGCCGCGCGCCGCCGCCTCGACGATGGCGCCGACCCGGCGCGCCCGGGTCTCGGGCTTGGCGGCGCTGATCACCCACCACAGCATCTGTTTGCGGGCGCTCGGCGGGAAGCCGTCCCAGGCCTTCCGCGCCGCCGGGTCGGCGTCGAGGGCGGCGGTCAGCTCATCGGGTTCGATGAGGTCCTCGACCGGGTCGAGGATGGTCCACCACCCGTTGGCCTGGGCCACCTCCACGGCGCGCCGGCCGGCGTCGCGCATGAGCCCCGCCGCCTCCATGTCGGCGACGCGCTGGCGGTTCAGGCGCGTCCAGGTGCTCTTCGCCTTTCGGGGGGTGAGCAGTTGCAGGCCCCGCTCGTCATCGAAGGTGTTGACGGTCGAGTCGATCCAGCCGAAGCACAACGCTTCCTCGACGACCTCGGGGTAGGGGCAGCGCGGCCGCCCGGTGCTCGAGCGCCACGAGCACAACCAGACACCCCGGGCCGTGTCGTGGTAGGCCTCGAGCCACGCACGCCACTGCGCCCGCGACTCGGCGTGGTACACGGGGTAGTCGAACGTCCATGTGGCGGGATGCTCCGAAGCGCTCGGCGGGACGGCGGGCATGGGCGACACCCTACGCAGTGCAAGCGCTTGCACCTCACGCTGCTACCGTGCCGACGGTGCCACCCGACCAGCGAGCGCCCACCCTGGCCGATGTCGCCCGGCACGCCGGCGTGCACGCGGCGACCGTGTCACGCGCGCTCTCGCGTCCTGAGATGGTGGCGCCGGCGACGCGCGACGCCGTGCTCGCCGCCGTGGAGGCGCTCGGGTTCGAGCCGAACCAGCCGGCACGGCAGTTGGCGCGCGGCCGTACCGACGCCATCGGCGTGGTCGTCCCCGACATCACCAACCCCTACTTCGCGGCCATCGTGCGCGCTGTCCAACGCTCGGCCCAGGACCTCGACCTCGCCGTGCTGATCGCCGACACGAACGGCGACGCCGCTGACGAGGCACGGGCCCTGGCGACGCTGGCACGCCAGGTCGACGGCATCGTCGCCGTCACGCCGACGGTCGAGCCCGACGCCGGGCGCGTCCCGGTCGTGCAGGTGAACCGCCGGTCGCGACGGACGCCGAGCGTCGTCGTCGACCAGCACGCCGTGATCGACCTGGCGCTCGATCACCTCATCGCGCTGGGTCACCGGCGGATCGCCGTCGTGCGTGGCCCCACCTCGTACTGGTCGGCGGCCCAGCGCGACCGCGCCGCCGAGCGGCGCGCCGCTCGCGCCGGACGACCCACGATTCGGCTGGCGCAGATCGGACCGGTGCCACCCACCTTCGCCGGCGGGGTGGCAGCCTTCGCCGAGGCGACGCACCGGTCCACGGCGATCGTCGCTTTCAACGACCTCCAAGCGGCGGGCCTGCTCGGGGCGGCACACGACGCCGGCATGGAGGTGCCCGGCGCCTGCTCGCTCGTCGGGTCCGACGGGCTGGACATCGCCGCCATGACCGCCCCCGGTCTGACCACCGTTGCCGCACCGCTCGACGAGCTGGGCCACGTCGCCGTCGAGCAGCTCGGCGGGCGGCTGCGCGGCGACACCGTCCGTGCCGTGACGACCTTGTCGCCGACGTTGGTCGAGCGCGCCTCGACCGCGCCGCCCCGTCGCCGGTGAGGTCGACAGGTCAGGAGCGCACGTCGGTGCGCGTGCGGCGCTTGATGGCGGCGAGCTCGATGCGCTCGTCGCGCTCCCGGTAGAAGGGATCGAGCGGGTAGCAGCCCGAGATCAGCCCGTGGCGCGGTGCCGTGGTGCAGTCGCTGAACGTGCGACACACGGCGCGCCGGTCGAGCGCTCGGCCGGCAAGCAGATCCGCCGGCAACGTCGCGTACGACAGGGCCATGCGACCGAGGCCGACGGCGGCGGCGTCGCCGCGGCGCACGACCGCTTGGGCGACGTGGCCGACGAAGTCCTGCAGGTAGGAGTAGCCGCTGCCGACCACCGCGACGTCGGGGTGCTCGTGCGCCAGCTCGGCGGCGGCGCCGATCATCGCCGCCACGTCGACCAGCGGGTCGTTCGGCGGGGCGTAGCCGTCCGAGGGCGGGAAGTACGCCGGCCGCTGCAGGTGCGGGTTGGTGTACGGGCTGCCCGCCGTGATGCACAGCATGCCGACGCCCAGCTCTCGCAGCCGGGCAACGACGGCATGCGCCTCGGTGAGGTCAGGACCGAGTCCGCCGGCGTCACCGCCGAAGGGCCGCCACCCCCGCGGCTCGAGTACCGGGCGACCGCGGCCATCGGGACCCGGCGCGAACGGGACCGTGTCGTACACCGAGAGCCGCACCCCGATGGCGAGCTCGGGTCGTCGCACCCGCAGCTGCTCGCACACGCGGGTGAGCAGACCGAGTCGATCGTCGAGCGAACCGCCGAAGCGGCCGGGGCGGTCGCGCGCCGCCAACAGCTCGTGCAGCAGGTAGCCGTGGCAGTGCTTGACGTCCACGAAGTCGAACCCGGCGTCGGCGGCGAGCAGCGCTGCGTCGACGTAGCGCTCGGCGAGCACGTCGAGCTCGTCATCGCTCAGCATCGACGTCGCATCGGCGCCGACGCGACGGTCGAGCTCGGGGTGGGTCCACGCCGTGCGGGGAGCCGGCTGCCCGACGGGGCGCGACCACCGTCCCGAATGCGTGAGCTGGAGTCCCACGAGCAGATCGTCCGTCGTTCCGTGCGCCGCGCCGTGCGCGTCGACCAGGGACTGGCGGAGCTGACCGATAGCGGGCGCCGACGCCGTCGACATGACGAGCTGGTGTGGGTTGGCCCGACCCTCGGGCACGACCGCCACGGCCTCGCCGCCCCAGATGAGCTTGGCGCCGCTGGCACCGAAGCGCTCCCATCGGCGGCGCACGAGGTCGGTCGGCAGACCGTCGGCGGTGCCGTCCCAGCCCTCCATCGGCAGCACCGCCCACCGGTTGCCGACGGTGCGGGTACCGGCGGACCCATCCGTGACGGTGAGTGGCTGCGCCAGGGGACCGCCAGGTTCCACGGCATCGTCGATCGGCAGGTCGATACCGAGGGCGTCACACCGGGCCCGCAGATCGTCCGGCCCGGCGAGCCGCTTCACCTGCACGATGTCGGGACGCGCGCCTGCGACCTCGCCGTCGGCGTCGGAGCGGCCGCTCACGCCAGCACCTCGAGGTCGCGGGCGATCTGGGCCAACACGTCGCGATCGGCCTCGGGTCGGGTGGCCGCACCCTCGGGGACGGCGTCGTGGTCGATCCACCCGCGCAGCCGCAGGAACATGGCGGCGTCGTGGCGGTAGCCCGGGACCGGAGCTCGGAAGGCGAACGCCCCGAGGTACTGCAGCCGATCGTTCAGCTCGTAGAAGCCGGCGTCGCCGTCGGCCCACAGCGCGTCGCGGCGGGCGAACAGGTCCGGGGCGAACGCGGCGAGGCCGAGCAGGTAGTCGCTGCCGTAGCAGACCATGTCGATGGCCAGGTCGTTGCCGGTGAAGACCCGGAAGTCGGGGCGCACGGCGTCGCGCACGGCGAGGCGGTCCCATTCGGCTTGGCGCGACAGCGACGAGTGCTTGGCCCCGATGCACGCCATCACGTCGAGCAGGGCCCGGTACGCGTCGAGCGGGTAGATGCGCCCATAGGGGACGAACTGCGGGCCGAGCTCGAAGCCGATGAAGCGGTCACAGGTCGTCGCGAAGCCGGCGTGCGCCGCCACCCAATCGTCGGGGTCGAGCCCGTTGAGGCCCCACGACGGAAACACGACCGGCGTGCCGCCGGCGGCCGTCACGGCCTCGAGCGACGCGGCGTAGGCATCGGGGTCGAACGGGTCGCCGGGGCGGTCGTCCACCATGGAGCCGGCGAGGAACTCGGAGCCGGCGACGGCAGCCGCCTCGGCGAGCACGCGGGCGCGCGTCGCGGGGTCGATGAGCTGCACGTAGCCCGTGTCCATGTTCACGGCGGGCGTGAGGCCAGCGTCGACCGTACGAGTGAGCAAGGACCGGAACCCGTCCCAGTCGACGGCGCCGTCGTCGCGGAACGGCAGCAGCACAGCGGCACATCCGGTGATGCGGCGCCCCGGCCGCAGCCGGTCGATCGGATGCAGATCGGCACTCATGGCCGTGCAGTCTCACCGGTCGAGCCCGATCATGCAAGCGCTTGCAGGAGCCAGCGACGCCCACGCCGTGCGGCGAGCGAACAGGCTGCGATGGCGGCGCGCCCACCACAGCACGAGCACCTGTCCGACGACGCCGCACACGATGAAACTGGCCATCGCCGCCACGCCGGCGATGCGCTCGTCTCGGCTCGGATCGTCGCCACCCTCCACCGCTCCAGTATCGACGTCGCCGCCTCCACGCCGCACCGCTGGCGCTGCCGGCGGTAGACACTGCGCATGGACACCTTCGTACGTGACCTGCCCAAGGCGGAACTGCACCTGCACATCGAGGGCACGCTCGAGCCCGAGCTCATGTTCTCGCTGGCCGAGCGCAACGGCGTGCGACTCCCCTATGCGGACGTCGAGGCGGTGCGTCAGGCCTACGTCTTCGACGACCTGCAGTCGTTCCTCGACATCTACTACGCCGGCTGCGCCGTGCTGCAGACCGAGGACGACTTCGCCGCGCTGACCACCGCGTACCTCGAGCGGGCCGCCGCCCAGGGCGCCACGCACGCCGAGATCTTCTTCGACCCGCAGACGCACACCGACCGCGGCGTCGCCTTCGGCACGGTCGTCGACGGCATCACCGGTGCCCTCGAGGACGGCGAACGCACCCTCGGCATCTCGTCCGGGCTGATCCTGTGCTTCCTGCGTCACCTGAGCGCCGACGACGCCATGGCCACGCTCGACCAGGCGGCGCCGTTTCGGGACCGGATAACCGCCGTGGGCCTCGACTCGTCCGAGCGGGGCAACCCGCCGTCACGCTTCGCCGCCGTGTTCGACCGCGCCCGCGCCGAGGGCTACCGGGCGGTGGCACACGCCGGCGAGGAAGGCCCGCCGAGCTACATCGTCGAGGCGCTCGATCTCCTGCACGTCGAGCGCATCGACCACGGGGTGCGCTGCGACGAGGACGACGCGCTCGTCGAGCGGCTCGTCGACGAGCAGGTGCCGCTGACGGTGTGCCCGTACTCCAACGTCAGCCTGCGGGTCGTCGACCGACTCGAGGACCACAACCTGGCCGCACTGTTGCGGCGCGGCGTCCTGGTGACGGTCAACTCCGACGACCCCGCCTACTTCGGCGGGTACGTCGCCGACAACCTCGCCGACGCCCGGCTCGGGCTCTCCCGTGACGAGATGATCCGACTGGCACGCAACTCGTTCACCGCCAGCTTCCTCGACTCCGCTGAGATCGCTCGGCGCCACGCCGCCATCGACGCGTACGTAGCAGCGCAGCCCTGACCTCGCCGGAGACGCAGCGGCACGCGCCTCAACTCACAGGTCGACCCACGACCCGTGCAACCCCAACGGCACGCGGACCGGCAGGTGGATGCGGGCGACCTCGTCCCCGTCGAGGTCTTCGACGTCGAGGATGAGCAGGTCGGTGGTGTCGCCGTCGAGCGTGTACAGGTACGACAAGACGTAGCCGCCGTCGCCGTCCACTCGCGGGGCGAAGATCGACTCGCCGATGCCTTCGGCACCGAGGCGCCGCTCGGTGATCGCCCCCGAGTCGCCCTCGACGCGCCACACCATGTCGAAGGCGTCGGCACCGAAGGGGTTGTCGCCAGAGTCGCCGGAGATGATGAACCAGTCGTGGCGACGGCCGATCAGACGGTCGTCGATGCGGGCGAACTCGCACGAACGATCGTCACGCCGGTCCATGGTCACGGTGCCGGCGCCAAGGTCGATGGCGATCCGCACGAGCTGCACCGTGCCGGGCGACGCCGTGAACGGGTCGTCCATGCGGTGGGTGTCGACGACGATGCGGTCACCGTCCTCGTAGGCGTTGGCGACATGCCACATCCAGAACGCCTCGGTCTCGAACACCCGCACCGAGCCGGGGGTGCCGGGGCGCGGCACGACGGCGATGGTCGTGCCCCGCTCGGGCTGCCAGGCGATGGGCCCGAAGTCGTGCTGCCCGGTGGGGTCGAACAGCAGCGGCGCCAGGACGAACACCAGGTAGTGCTCGGTGATGGCGAAGTCGTGCACCATCAGCGGAGCGGCGGGGACGTCGAGCGGCTGCATCGGGGCGGTGGCCTCGCCGTCGGGCCCGACGATGCCCCACATCAGGTACGGCTCGTCGTGGCGGTAGACGAACAAGATGAGCTCGCCGGTGACGGGGTCTCGCTTGGGATGCGCCGTGAGCCGGTCCATCGATGCGTCGAACCGCACGGCGCCGGTCGTCCCCAGATCGGGGTCGATCTCCCACCAGGCCTGGCTCTCCGAGCAGGCGAACAACCGGCCCGCGTGCTGGATCACGTTGATGAACGGCGTCGTCTTGTGCCCCCCGGCGAACGCTGCCGGGACGGCGTCGGCGTCGGGCAGGTACCCGCTCAACACGCCCCCGAACAGCGCATGTCCTGCGTCGCGCTCGAGGCGCAGCTCGTCGGTCCACACGAACCGGTTGCGGTAGCGGACACGTCCCTCGTCGAACCACAGCCCGTGCACCATGGCGTCACCGTCGAAGGGGAAGTTGTAGCTGCCCAACGGTGGGAAGAAGGCGTTCGGCCCGTTGCGCAGGTAGGCGCCGTGCAGGTCGTCGGGCACACGACCCGACACCGTGATGGCGTCGTCGAGATCGCGCTCGTCGTGCACCGGGGCGAAGATGCCCTGCAGCTCGTGCACCGTGCTCGGATCGACCGGGTCGGGGATGGACATGCGCGTGCTCCTCTCGAGCGCGAGCCCAGCACCGGTCGCACCGGGAGGAACGTCCGCCGGGCTCCTCAGGTTCACCGATCGCTCACGCGCCGGATGGCAGCGCGCGGGAGTCGGTGGGCGCAGAAGCTACTCACGATCGCCACGCCGCGCCGTCCATCGTCCCGTGATTCAGAGCCGGCTACGGCTGCCTCCGAAGCGACGCGTGCAGGGTCTGCTGGTCGAAGTAGATGCGCTCGGACCGGACGCTGTCGCCCTCGAAGACCATGACGAGGGCCATCAGCGCGTCGATCGATTGGCCGGATGCGGGGAAGTGCTCGCCGTCGGGTGCGGTCCAGTCGCCGGTGTGGGTGCCGATGGCGCAGACCTCGACCAGAACGCCGTCGTCGGTCTCGGTGGCCCGCCGCACGTCCATCCGCAGATCGGGGATGGCAGCCAGGATGCCCAACTCATGCGCCGCGGCGTCGGGGCCGGCGAGGTGGCCGTGAGGCCAGGTCGCCTCGTAGTCGGGATGGAGGTGTCGGGTCGCGCGTTCGAGATCCCGCGCGTTGAACGCATCCATCAGGTCGAGAGCGAGTGCTGTGCGGTCGGCCATCGCCGATCCTCCTGCTTCGTCGGTCCGGCTCGTGGCCGGGTCGCCGCCCAGGGTCGAGCACCAGGGCGCCGGATACCTCCCCCGGATGGGGGACGTTGCTGCCATCCGGTCGGTCAAGATGAGCGCCATGTCACCAAGTGGGCACGGGGACGGCGACGGCGCACGATCGATCGGCGTGCGGGCTTTCGTGTTCACCGACATCGAGGATTCGACGGCTGCCTGGGAGCGCGAGCCCGAGGTGATGGGCACGGCGGTGGCGAGGATCGTCTCGTTGACCGACGAGGTCGCACGCGCGCACGACGGCACGCGCGCCGTGGAGCAGGGCGCAGGCGACAGCTCGGTGCTGGTCTTCGCCTCGCCAAGCGACGCGCTGGCAGCCGCCGTCGACCTGCAACGTCGTGTGCACGACGAGCCGTGGCCGACCACCGAGCCGGTTCGGATCCGTGCCGCGGTGCATGCAGGAGAGGTGCGCCAGAACCCCGACGGCACGTTCGTGGGACCGACGATGAACCGCTGCGGGCGGCTGCTCGGATCGGCCCACGGTGGCCAGGTCGTCGTCTCGATGTCGACGACCGAGCTCGCGGGAGAGCTGGGCGCCGACATCGAGGTGACCGATCTCGGTCTGCACCGCCTCCGGGGCATCGACCAGCCGGTGCGCATCGGACAGCTGCATGCAGACGGCTTGCCGAGCGAGTTCCCGCCGTTGCGCACGCTCGACGCCTCTGCCGCACTGATCCCGCGCTACCGCACCGACTTCGTCGGCCAGGAGGCGGCGCTCGACGAGCTGATGGCGTTGCTGTCGGCCGGCGGGATCGTGACCGTCGTCGGGACCGGGGGCTGCGGCAAGACCCGCCTGGCCGCCGAGGCGGCGAGTCGGGCAATCGAGTCGTTTCCCGACGGCGTGGTGTGGGTCGACCTTGGCCTGCTCGACGACGGGGCGCTGGTGAGCGACGCCACCGCGGCGGCCCTGGGGGTGCGGTGCGGGACGCGGCCGCCCGTGGCCGCAGTGGTCGACCACCTTCGGAGCCGCCAGGCCGTGGTCGTGCTCGACAACTGCGAGCACCTCGTCGATGACGCGGCGGAACTGGCGGTGGCGGTGCGCGACGCATGCCCGCAGGTGTCGGTGCTGGCGACGAGCCGTGAGCCGTTGAGCGTGTCCGAGGAGATCGTGCGACGAGTGCCGCCACTGACCGTGCCGGACGTCGACACTGTCGCGAGTGTGGCGGCGTCGTCGGCGGGCGCACTGTTGCTCGATCGCGTTCGCCGATCTCGGCCCGACTTCGTGCTGGACGACGCCGGCGCCGGGGCGGTCGCGCAGCTGTGCCGGCGCCTCGACGGCATCCCGCTCGCCTTGGAGCTGGCAGCCGCTCGGATGCGTGTGGCTTCGGCCCAGGCGGTCGTCGAGGGGCTCGATGCGCGGTTCCGGCTCCTCACCGGCGGCGGGCGCAACGCGCTGGCGCGCCAGCGGACCCTCGAGGCCTCGGTGGCCTGGAGCTACCAGCTGCTGAGCGAGGTCGAGGCAACGCTGTTCCGTCGGTTGTGCGTCTTCGCGTCGCCGTTCGACGTGACCGCTGCACTTGCCGTGGCGGGCGACGGCTACCACGAGGTGGAGGTGCTCCAGGCCATCGGGTCCCTGGTCGACCGGTCGTTGCTCCACGAGGCCGACGAGGGCCGGCTGCGGATGCTCGAGACGCTGCGCTACTTCGCCCGCGAGCGCCTCATGGAGTCGGGCGACGCTGACGGGGTACGTGACCGGCACCTGGACTGGTTCGTGCGCGAGTGCGCGCACGTCGAGGCCCGCCTCGAAGGCCCAGCGGTCCGTGAGGCACTCGACGCGCTCGACCGTCACATCGATGACCTTCGCTCGGCGATGCGGTGGGCACTCGGAACCGGCCGGGCTGATGATGCAGTGGCTATCGCTGCGCCGGCTGCCTGGTACTGGATCCTGCGCGCCCGCGTTCCCGAGGGTCTCGCTTGGCTCGTCGAGGCCCTCGCACCGGCCCTCGACGCATCACCGGCCGCGCAGCTCCAGGCATGGTGGGCTCGGCTCCAACTCCTCGCCCATCACGACGCCAAGCACGAGGAGCTCGAGGCGTCGTGGGCCCGAGCGTCGGAGATTGCCACGGCCCTCGAGGACCGCAGCACCGAGGGCCGGCTGTCCGTCTGGTGGGGGTCGCACATGACCTTCTACGCACCCGATGCCGGCATCGACATCCTGACCGACGGCCGCGACCGTTGCGACGAGGTCGGCGACCAGTTCTGGGCGGCCTACGCCGAAGGGGCGCTCGCCCTCGGTCGGGTCTTCCAAGGACGCGACGACCTGGCGAGCGAGCACCTCCAGGCGATGGCGGCTCGACGCCGAGTGCACCCGAGCACCCGGCTCCAGGTCGACGAGCTGACCCGTCAGGTGGTGGTCGACTACGCACTCGGGCGCTACCACGCCGTGCACGAGACCACCGAGGTGATCGCTCGCGGCCTCGACGGGGTCAGCGAGATCAACGTGCTGGGCACGGCCCTCGCCGTCGACGGATGGGTCCGTGTCGAACAGGGCGACGCCGCTCGTGTCGTCGTCGACATGGAGGCGCTGCTCGTCCGCTACCTCAACGAAGGCGAGATGCAGCACGTTCCGTCGATCATCCTGGCCTTGGCGCGCGCCCTCCTCGCGGAGGGACGACCAGACGAGGCCGCCGCCCAACTCCAGGCGTCGTGGGACGTGCCCGAGTTGCAGCGGTTCGTCCGGGCGCGGCTGTGGTATCGCCACGACCTGGCGCTCGCCGAACTCCTCACCGGCCGGACCGCATCGGCCGTCGCCGGCTTCGAGGCGATGCTCGACGACGCGACTGCCGTGGGCAACCCACAAGAGCAAGCGCGCGCGCACTTCTGGCTCGGGCAGCTCGATCGGCGGCGCGCCGAGCACCACCACGCCGAAGGCCATCTCCACGAGGCCCTCGAGATCCACGCCGAGCACGGCTATCGCCAGCTGGCAGCTGGTGCGCTCGAGGCGGTCGCCGGCGTCGAGCTCGACCACGGGCGACCAGCCGCCGGGGTGCGCCTCCTCGCCGCCGCGGCCGCCGTCCGAGCCGAGGCCGGCGTGACCTATCGGCTGGGCTGGCAGGCCGAGTACGACGCCGACCTCGCCCAGGCCAAGGCGTCACTCGATGACGGCACGTTCGCCGAGGCGTGGCAACGCGGGACCGAGCTCGATCTGGCCGATGCCGTCGAGCTCGCCCGACGCGGGCGCGGCGAACGCGGCCGCCCGACCTTCGGGTGGGACAGCCTCACCGCCACCGAGCAGAAGGTCGCCGCGCTGCTGGTCGACGGTAGGACCAACCCCGAGATCGCGCACACCCTGCTGATGGGCCGCGAGACGGTCAAGACCCACGTGTCGTCGATCCTGCGCAAACTCGGTCTGGCCAACCGCACCCAAGTCGCCTCCGCACTCGCCACCCGAGCCGAGTCCACGCGCACAAACGGGGTGTGACGCGTCCGCCGAGTGACAACCGTGCAACACCTCGACGATGCGCGTCGGAACGCCGCAGTCCCAGGGTCATCGGTGAACCTCGCAAGAGGACGTCCCGCTCCGTTCCACCTGTCCCACGGCACCGGGCTACCCAAGAGCGCGTTAGCTACCACCCTGCGGTGAACGTGTACCAACACCCGCCGAGGTGATCGAACTGCGGATTCTCGAAGTTGCCGTTCTCGAGCTCGGGGAACGGTCCGCTCGGCAGGCACGCGAATCCCGTGTCATCCATGAAGCCACCCGAAGACTCAAAGAAGAAGACGGCGTCACGAAACTGGTCGATGCTCGAGACGTCGTACGACCCGAGGGACCGCGGTCCCTCCAAGACGCGCCACCGATCGTCGTCAGTCGCACCTGGACCATCAGCCACAACTCGCTCGAACGATTCCCGGCTCATCGACCACCGAATCTTGAGCGGTACGTCGACGGCGACCACGCCGACGAAGAGCAGAACCAACGCCGGAGCGATGGCGAAGGCCCGACGATCGCCGACCGCTCGCTGGTCACGAGCAGCAGCGACGAAGGCGATGAGCCGGCCAAGCCACAAGATCCCGAGGACTCCAAGAAACAGCTGCCCGCCGAATGCCGGGATGGACACCCAGCCGGGTGCGCTCGCTGCCCACAGCAGAAGGGCGAGATTCACGCCGAGCACGGCATGAAAGGCCCAGCCCGGCGGTTCATCGAACCACGCCCAGCTCCTCGGGCGCGTCGCTCCCGACTCGGACGACGCCGGCGAACCGGCCGGCACCTCCCCCTCTGCCATGTCTGCACACCCTAGGTAGGAGCGAAGACCCCGACCAGGAGCCGGTCGATGACGTTGATCTCGACCGAAGGGTTGGACGCCAGGTTCTCGACGGTTCGCGGTGAGTGGTGTCGGCGAAGATCAGGTGGTCGCAGTCGGGTCGGTGTGGCACCGGCCACGGGGTGCCTGGGCTCGGCAGGTCAGTAGCTGAACGTGGTCGCACCCTCGTCCCCGATCCATTCCCACATCGGTACGGTGCCGCCGATGGTTGCGTTGGTGATGAGTGGGGCGTCTTGGAGGCCCTTGGCGTTAACGCAGATCGGGCAGACGAGGAACTCGCCGCCGGCGGTCGCGTAGCGGTCGACCAGGTCGGCGACCGGTGGGCACTCGCTGCAGGCAGTGCCGACCGCCACACCATCGACGGCCAACCGCACGGCCTCCTTGGTCAAGAACATGAGGGTGGGGCGCCCGGCCTCGGCGGCCCCGACGGCGACGAGAAGTGCGACCGTGACCCGCTCGACGTCCTCCAACCCGGTGGTGAGGCTGATCACGGCCTTGTTGGTGGTCATGAGATGGTCCTTTGCTTGGGTTGGTCTGACGATGCGGTGCCAGGATTCGACCGCTGACTACTCGCGTGGTGTCGACGCCTGTTCAGGTTCCGCGGCCCGGCGGAACGCCTTGGCCTCGCGTGCCAGGGTCCATCGCATCAACGGGCCGGCGACGGCCCCCAGCAGGGGGTTGCGAGTTCCGCCGAGGCGGAGTCGCAGCGTGTTGCGCGTCCCACCGTCGGCCGCTTCGACGAGGTGTTCGGCGGAAAGGCGGCGGCCGCGCCATTGGGTGGCCCAGATGAAGCGACGCTCAGGTTCGAACAGCTCCACGGTCCATTCGGCGGACAGCCCAGGCTGTTCGACCCGGGCCCGGCTCCTCAGGCCGAACGGACCGGAGTCGAGCCGAGTGACCGCGTTGACCGTCGGGAGGATGTCCGGCCAGCGCTCGATGTCAGTGGTGAGATGCCACACCCGCTCGACGGGGGCTGCAAGCTGATCGGATCGCGTCCACTCCATGGCAGAGTTGTACCATTTGGTTCACACCGCTGTCCAGCGATTTGTTCCGTTTGGTACACTCGCATCGATGGGTAGCAGCAAGGATGAACTCCTGGCCCGAATCGTCGACGATGTCGCCTACAACGGTCTCGGTGACCGAAGCCTCCGAGACCTCGCTGAGGCCGTCGGGAGCAGCCACCGCATGTTGCTCTACCACTTCGGCTCACGGCACGGCCTGGTCACCGCCATCGTTCACGCAGTAGAGGAAAGCCAGCGCCACGCACTCGCCGACTTGGTCGCCACGGCCGAACCCGGCACACCCACTGACACCATCCGTCAGACGTGGGCCACCCTGACCTCGCCCGAGCTTCGGCCCTTCGTTCAGCTCTTCTACGAAGCCGTCGCCTACGCCTCCCGCCACGACGGCGCTGCGTTCACCACACCCTGGCTCACCGTCGCCGCCGAAGCCGCCGCGCAACTCGGACTCGACGATGATCCCATCGGCACCCGACTCGGCGTCGCCGTCATCCGCGGACTGCTCATCGACGTCATCACCGGCGACGAGCCCGACGACGCCACCGCAGCCCTCGACCTGTTCATCACGCTCGCCGAAGCCCGGGCCACTGCGCGGGGCGGGAAGCAGACGCTCGGGAACGCTACCTCGACGCCGGTCTGTTGATGCCTGCGGATCATGACGACCAACTGCTCGTCCGTCTCCCCACGGCGCGCCAGTTTCGAGTCGTCGACATGCGCACCGATGCGAACCTCGACGCGCTCGATGCCGACGACGGCATCAACGCGAGCCGCGAGTCCGACTCTGGCAGGCGTGCCATCCTCTCGCCGACGCTGTGCGGTCGTGGTGGCCCGACCTCGACGGCATCACCTACCGGAGTCGCACGATGCCGACGACATCCACCAAGTCCCCGCTCAGTGCGCCTGGCCGAGACCCCGATGAACCACCGGTACAAGAGCCACACCGACCCCGACCAGAAGGCGCTCGTCGACGAGGTGATGCACTGCATCAAGGAACCGAGGGTTCCTCTTGAGATTCGTCGACATCGCGCACCGCCAGCGGAAGCCGCTACGAGGAGCGTGATCGGCGGCCCGCCCGCCCGGCGAACTCGTCGAGCGCGGCGAGCACCTCGGGAGCGGCCCACTTCCGGTTGCGGTAGTTGCCGGACACCTTGGTGAGGATCCCCTTCTCCTCGAGATGGCCGATGGCAGTGTTCGCGTTCGTCGCGGCAACCCCGAGTTCGTTCTGCACGAGCGGCGAGTCGACCACGGGCTGACGGACCAAGAGATCGGCGAGCCGGTGAGCGGCGGCACCGCGGCGAACGGTGATCATCTCGGTCCAGCCTTCGCGGATGGAGCTGAGGTCCGATGCGAGTGTCCGCCCGTTGTCCACCGCACGGAACGTCGCCTCGGCGATCAACTCGATGATCGTGGTGGGGTTGCCGTCGCGGTAGGCGGTGAGCGAGGCGAAGTAGGCGTCCGTGTCGGTGAGCAGTCCGGCCGAGACCGGCACAGTCACCGTTCGGGTGAGTCGCTTGGCCCGGAGCAACGAGTGGATGAGCGCTCGTCCAGTTCGACCATTGCCGTCGGGGAACGGGTGGATCGTCTCGAACTGGGCGTGGGCGATCGTGGCCTGGACGAGCGTGGGCATGTCGTCGCGACGCAGGAACGCCACCAGGTCGGCCATCGCCTCAGGAACGCGCTCGTGACGCGGGGGCACGAACAGCGCTTCGTGCGGCCCGTAGTTGCTCCCTCCGACCCACACCTGCTCGTCCCGCCAGTGGCCGACCCACTCGGGATGCGACGGTCCGATGAGCACCTCGTGCATGTCGAGGATCGCTTGCTCGTCGAGATCGTCGGCGAGCGCCAAGGCGGCCACCATGGCTCGTGTGTTCGCCACGATGATGCCTGCGTTGTGCTTCGTGGCGTCGCCCAGTTCTGCGAGAGCAATCGCCTTGGCGGACGCGGTGAGGTTCTCGATCTTCGACGAAGCAGCGGACTCCGAGCGCAACAGCAGCGGTGCGTACGGAGCGAGGTCGACTCCGAGCTCGGCGTCGAACCGGGCGATTTCGGTCGACGCCTCGTCGGTGAGCGCCAACGTCTCGGTAGTGATCGGGACGTCGAGCCTGGCGATAGCCGGAGGGATCGCGGCGTTGTAGGGGCCCGAGTGTGCAGCCCGTCGGCTGCGGGGGATGCTGACGTCATTGGCCAGGGCCCACGGCACCGACTCGTACGTCAGCGCAGGCCAGATGGCCGCTCGGTCAGCTCTTTCGCTGTTGGTATCCGTCATCGGCCACCCAAGTTAGTAGCATTTACGGAATAACTGCTACTACGCAGCTCTGAGAAGTCCGAATCGGGAGCAGTTGGGGCTTGTCACGGGTAGGTCTCGCCCTCGTCGCCCTGCACAACAGCGTTGAGGCTCCCAGCGACCTCGATCATCTTCGCCAGGATCGAATCATCGGGGTTCTTCACTACGACGCGCCCGTGCCTGAAGTCGAACGGAACAGGCTCGCCGGACGGGTGGGCCGTCCACATGGCCAACAGCTCGTTTCGGTACGTCAGGGTCTCGCCGGCCGGGGTCGATGCGCTGACCTCGCCGGTGATCTCGAGGTCAGGGTCGCGCTCGACGACGGTCGTCCACTCATCGTCGGTGATTCGCTCGCGGTCGTCATCCCACCAATCGCCGCGGGTGATGTGGACGTCGTAACCCATGCGGACAAGCATCGCGCCAGTCGGCCGAGGAGGCGGGCTCCCTGCGGTCCGCAATGCGGTGCCGATGGCTGGAAGACTGCAGCGAGCTCGGTCCCGCCCGCGACCAACTTGTTGCCCTCGGGCGAGCTTGCGGAAGAACTGGTCAGGCGTATGCCGCCGTCGCTTGGTCACGTCGTGTCGTCCTTCGCCCCATCGTGGGGCATCGGACTCGCACAACAGGTGGACCACTACAGGGGGCTCAGCGCACTCACACCCTGGTGTATCCCGAATCGAACGGAACCGCCCCGACTCACGAGGTGGCCGTAAAGAGGTCACTCACGATTGCACGACAGAAACCGATTTGTGGGTTCCAGCTCGATGGTCGCGCCATCGGGGGTGAGCAGCCTGAACCGGTAGGTGCCGAGCCATCCCTTCTCCGCCACCACAACCGAACTCCCCGAAGTCGGCGGAAGGTCCAGGTCTCCATCCCTCGCGTGCTTACGAATCAGCACCTCTGACCGAGTCACAATGCCCTGAGCGCTTCCGAGGCAGTCCGCCAATAGGACCGCATCCGAGTCACCTGTCGCCAAGTCCGTGCTGGACTGAACGCTGGGCGCGCCTATCGGCATCTCGACCATCCGAGGCCGCGCAATGAACAACACTCCAACCAGTATGAGGCCGATGCAGACGAATGCGACGATCAGCAACCGATCCCTCACGGCCCGCACCATCCAGTGTGCGGTGAGTACTCGGTGATTGCGTTCGGCTCCTGTGCCGAGATGAGCGATTCGAACTCCGGCATTCCATCTGGCACGAACACCGCCATCCCCCACATCATCTCCTCGCCTCCAGCCTCAATGATGACGAGACGGCCTTCGTACTCGGAACCATCCTCCCGCAGAGGAAGTGTCGCCACCCACTCATACCCACCAGCCGAGATCTGAAACACATGGCATTCACCGTGCACCCGGTTGTTTCGGACTTCGGGCCTTGCGACGACACTCTCGAACTCAAGTCCAGGTCGCAACTCGTCCCTGGGCGCGCACGCCGCGACCGGAACCAGCAGGATGAGCACCTGGATCCACAGAACCGTACGAATCGAGGCAGACCAGACCTCTGGTTCCACCGAGCGCACGACCCGATCGTAGGCGGATCCGCGCTCAGCGTCGCTGGCCGAATCGGTGTTCAACGCCGCACCGATCTCCTCGAGAGCGCCTTCAGATCTACGTTTTGATCGGCTTGCTGTCACCGCGTCGGACACTCGGATGGACGCGTCTCGCCGACGGCCTCGAGGGTCGACGAGTCGAACGCAACGTAGGCCTCGACGTGGATGGGATCTGCGCCGAAGACGTTGCACGTGATCACGAGGAGATGGTCGTTGACGAGGCTCCAGTCGTTGCCGGAACACAACGGGGAGGCTGGACCTTCACGCAACAGCACGCCGCGCCCGGACCGCACCACAGCGTCGGTTCCATCGTGACAGTCACCGGATCCGTGGAAGTCGATCCGGACGTCGCCTCCACTGGACGCTGACGCCAGGTACTCGGTGCGTCCGAAGGCGAGGTTCGCCACTGCCCAGAGGCTCCCGAGGGCGATGCAGATCCCTGCGATGAGGAGCACAACCGCTCCGAACGACCGGCGAAGGCGTCGATGGCGGCCACTGCCCTCTGGCCACGCCCACGCGAAGCCGAACGTGGCTATTGCGGCTCCTCCAACGAATGGGTGGTTGAGCAGCAGCGTGACCGCATAGAGGTTCCACGGGTTCCATACCCCGACGATGACCAGCAACGCAGTTGTCGGGATGACCCATCGCGCAGCGCGTCCGAGCTTCTGCCGTGGGGTGACCGCCCAGGTTGCGACGAGTGCTGCGAGCATTACCCCGGCCGCGAGTAGGGGCTCGTGAGCAGAGGGATGCTCCTGCCGAACGGCCAGGCCTACCAACGCCACTAACGCTGCCGCCCAGGCGATCGGAACGACCGCCGATCGTGATCGACGGTCGTCGACTGCGGCTCCCGGCGCCGTCGTCATCGCGGCCTCTCCGTCGACGAGGTCGATGCGCCAGGTTCAGCGCAGAAATCGACGAGTGCCCTGGCTCCAAAGCGGTCGTCGGTTGCGTCTGAGAGACGAAGGACGAAGGCGTGGCCTTCGCCATCGAGATCGACTCCTCCGCCGACAACTCGACCCGGACCATCGGGGGGATCCCAGCGGTCGGGTCCGTCGAGATAGGGACTCGGGACAGAATCAGAACCGGCGACGCGGCGGTCGGCCTCGCCCGAATCGGCCGCGGTCCAGACCACCTCACCCGAACGGGGGTCGAGACCCTCCGTCCCGGCGGATCCAGCGATCACCACGCTGCGGGGCGACGAGCGCTCGAGGCCGATCAGGTCGATGAGTCCGGCATCGGAGTGGGTCCAGAGCACGGCGCCCGTGCGGGCGTCGATTCCCGATACTCCGGTGGGGACGCCATGCGATCGCACGACGAGAACTTCACCGGCGGGCAGCACGTCGATATCGATGTCCGTCGCGGGTCCTGCCAGCGGAGGGACCGATGCCACCCACTCCGTCGTTCCGGAATCTGGATCGACGAGTTCGATCTGGTTTCGGCTGACGGCGAGCCGGCCTGTCCGACTCGGGTCGTCTGGCAGCGGCAGGGTGGAACCGGTAATGGGCTGCCAGGTCTGTTCCGATCGCCGCCCGTGGACGTCGACTACTGCGTATGGCCCGTTCCAACTGGTCAGGGCCACGGCGATGCTGTCCGTGCCATACGGAAGGAGGTACGGACCTTCAACTTGTCCATCGATCGGTTGGGCCCACAGCTCGGAGCCGGTCGACGGATCAAGTGCCGCGATCGCCGAACGGGCTCTTGAAGGCTCCGTACGTACGACGAAGACCACGCCGGCGTATGCGAGCGGCGGGATCGTCGAGTACCCAGCATCCCAGCGCCAGAGCTCGGCCTCCGAACGAACGTCGTAGGCGACCACGGTCGAGCTGCCCGCATCGACCAACGACCTCACGTCGGCACAATCCTCGGCTGTGAGCGAGTAGGTCGGTGGGTCTTGAGCGCAGGCGACTGTCGAGACTGTCACGGCCAGGATCAAGGCGACGCTCGCTCGCCGGCGGGATCGACACGTCGCAGTCCGCCACTTGGCCGATCGCCAGCGCCATCGCCGTTGGAAAGGCCCCACCGCACCAGTCTCCCAGCCGAGACTCCTGCCGGTCTGCTCGTCCAGCCAAGATCAACCGGAGAGACTGCAGCGCTCGACAAGCTCCATGTCAGCCACGACGACGAGTTGAAGGCGCATGTCGCAGGGGAGATGCGCTGACGCGCGATCGAGGGTTACTCGTCGCACAGGCCCGCGGCTTCGGCATCGGCGGCCATCGTGTCCAGTGCCTCCTCCCCGACGGCGTCGACTCGATTCCGGTGCGCAAGCTCGTCCGCGGTTGCCAACCGACCTCTGCCGCCGCGCACACGAAGCGTCACGT
>CAZYKR010000001.1:55299-59365 GCA_964648005.1 uncultured Iamiaceae bacterium | reverse complement strand
CTCGCTCACCTCCTATCACGCCCACACCGCGGCCATCGTCTGCCGGCGAGAGCTACCGGCCCGTCCTGCCGCCGCGTCCTGCCGACGCGGTCAAGGACGAGCCGGGGTGCTCAGCTGCGGCGGGGTTTGCGCAGCAGGACCTCTTGGGCGACCGTCGCCACGTGGGCGCCGTCGGCGGTGTAGACGGTGCCGACCGCCAGGCCGCGACTCGACAGCAGGCCGTGGCAGACGAAGTCGTGCACGTGCCAGGCGTCGGCGCGGAAGGGTCGGTGGAACCACACGGCGTGGTCGAGGCTGGCGCTCCAGAACGGGAACTCGCCCTCGGCCGCCTCGGGGATGAGGCGCCGGTCCGGGTGCTGCATGACGACGGCCTCGGTCGGGAAGTCGTCGGAGAGGTAGGCGAGCCCGCAGGCCTGCAGATGCTGGTCGTCGCCGAGCGGTTCGACCATCTGCATCCATGAGATGGCGCGACCGGGCTCGCCGCCGGTCGGCACGACCCGCCGGTCGAACACCGGCGACCAGCTGGTCGCCGGCAGCTCGTCGTAGCCGGGGATGTCGCCGAGCGTCGCCGTCTGGACCTCGACGCCCTCCTCGGGCACCTGGAACGACGCCTCGAGGTTCAGGATTGCACCGACGGCCTGGCGGACGACCACGTGGCGGGTGGCGAAGGTGCGGCCGTTGCGCAGGCGATCGACCTCGAAGCGGATCGGCTCGGACGAGTCGCCGAGCCGGATGAAGTAGGCGTGCAACGAGTGCACGTGGAAGGTCGGATCGACCGTCAGGGACGCGGCCCGCAGTGCCTGCGCCACGATCTGGCCGCCGTAGAGCCCGCCCCACGGATAGCTCGGGCCCACGCCGACGTAGGTGTCGGGTCCGTGCTGTTCGAGCTGCATCATCGAAGCGAAGTCCACGAGCGTGGAACCTATCCGAGCCGGGTACCGTCGCCGTATGCCGACCCGCACCTACGCAACGGACGAGCTGGTGGTCGAGTGGTACGCCGAGCGCTGCGTCCATGTCGCGCGCTGCCTCAACGCCCTGCCCGAGGTCTTCGACACCCGCAGACGTCCGTGGATCCAGCCGGAGCATGCGAGCGCCGAGGCCATCATCGACGCCGTCGAGCAGTGTCCCACCGGGGCGCTGCGGTACCACCACGCCGATGGCCGACCGCCGCGCCCCGTGAGCGAGACCACTGTCGCCTTCCCGGTGCACAACGGTCCGCTCGTGCTGCGCGGCCGCACCCAGGTGCTCGCCCAGGACGGGACGACGTTCACCGAGGAGGACCGCCTGGCCCTGTGCCGGTGCGGCAACTCCGGGAACCAGCCGTTCTGCGACAACGCGCACCGGCGCGTGGCGTTCGAGGCCCGGCCGCCGACCCCCGCCACCGATGCCGAATCGCCGGCGGAGCGCTGCGCGCCTCAAGACGAGGCCTTCGGTTGAGATGGTGACGCCGCTGACGCCCCGCACCGTCGCCGACGTCGTCACGGCGTTGCGCACCGTCGAAGGGGCCGGGTTCGAGGTCCGACGCCCGTTCCCCCGTCCGGGTCTGGACCTCATCGATCCGTTCCTGCTGCTCGACGAGATGGGCCCGGTCGAGCTCGGGCCCGGCGAGGCCAAAGGGGCGCCCGACCATCCCCATCGAGGCTTCGAGACCGTGACGTACGTGCTCGCCGGCGCCATCGAGCACGCCGACTCGGCGGGTAACCGCGGCTCGATCGGCCCCGGCGACGTGCAGTGGATGACCGCGGGTGCCGGCGTGGTGCACAGCGAAGAGCCGGCTGCCGCCATCCGCCAGATCGGCGGACGTCTGCACGGCTTCCAGCTGTGGGTCAACCTGCCGCGCGCCGACAAGTGGACGCCACCGCGGTACCAGGAGATCTCGACCGTCGACATCCCCGAGGTCGCCCTCGACGGCGGTCTGGCACGCGTCGTCGCCGGGACCGTCCTCGGTGCCACCGGTCCCGTGCGCACCCACTCGCCCGTCACCTACGTGCACCTCACGCTCGCGCCCGGTGCGCGCACGACGGTCCCCGTCCACCGGGACCACACGGCCATCGCCTACGTCTTCGGCGGCAGCGGCACCTTCCCGGAAGCTGCGGCAGACGGCCAGCTGGTCGTGTGGCACCGCCACTCGGGCGACGCGATGGCGATCGCCGCCGACGATGCCACCGGGTCGCCTCTGGAGGTGCTGCTGTTGGCGGGCGCGCCGCTCGGTGAACCGGTGGCGCGTCAAGGCCCGTTCGTGATGAGCACGCGCGCCGAGATCATCGAAGCGGTCGAGGACTACCAGGCCGGCCGTCTGGGGCGCATCGCCCGATAGCCTGCGCCGCCATGAACGCCTACGACCACGACATCGCCGCCCTCGACGGCTCCCCCGACGCGCTGCGGCCCCAGCAGGGCAAGCTCGCCCTGTTCGTCAACGTCGCCTCGAAGTGTGGCCTCACGCCACAGTACGAGGGGCTCGTCGAGCTGCAGCAGCGCTTCGCCGACCGGGGCTTCACCGTGCTCGGGTTCCCGTGCAACCAGTTCCTCGGCCAGGAGCCAGGCAGCGCGGAGGAGATCGCCGAGTTCTGCTCGACCACGTACGGCGTGGACTTCCCGCTCTTCGAGAAGATCGAGGTCAACGGCGAGGGGCAGCACGAGCTGTACGCCGAGCTCAACGACGTCGCCGACGCCGAGGGCCACACCGGCGACATCCGCTGGAACTTCGAGAAGTTCCTCGTCGCTCCCGACGGTGTGGTGATCGCCCGCTACGCCCCGACGGTCGAGCCGCTCGCCGACGCCGTGGTGAGCGACATCGAGGCGAACCTGCCGGGCTGACGTTGATACACGTGGGCGATCCCGGCGACGCGCCCCGCGCACCGGGCGACCCGTGGTGGAACCCCGCCACGAGCGCAGCGCGGGCGCCCGGTGCGACCGAGCCGGCGTTCGGCGGGCTCGTGCCGCCGGTGTACCCGTCGACCACCTACGCCCGCGACGCCGAGGGCGCCTATCCGGGCGGTCGCTCCTACAGCCGGGACCAGAACCCCACCGGCGAGCCGGCCGAAGCGCTGCTCACCGAGCTCGAGGGCGGCGCCGAGTCGTTGCTGTTCGCCTCGGGCATGGCGGCGGCGACGGCGCTGCTCGACGCGCTGGCACCGGGCACGCTGGTCGTGGCACCCGCCGACATGTACTGGACGATTCGGTCGTGGTTGGGCACCGAGGCCGACGCCGGCCGGCTGCGGTTGGCGCTGGTCGACAACGACGACCTCGCCGGGTGGGCGGCCGCCCTGACCGCTCCCGGACCGGCCCTCGTCTGGCTCGAGACGCCGTCGAACCCCATGGGTCGCGTCACCGACCTGGCGGCCGTCGCCGCCATCGCCCACGACGCAGGCGCGCTGGTCGCCGCCGACAACACGACCGCCACGCCGGTGCACACCCGCCCGATCGAGCACGGCGTCGACATCGTGTTCCACTCGGCGACCAAGCAGCTCAACGGCCACGGCGACGTGCTCGCCGGGGCGCTGGTCGCCGCCCCCGGTGTCGTGGACCATCCGGTGTGGGCAGGCGTGCGCCACCAACGCGCCTACCGGGGCGCGGTGCTCGGCCCGTTCGAGGCGTGGTTGCTGCTGCGCGGCATGCGCACGCTGTTCGTGCGCGTCCCGCGCAGCTCGGCCGGTGCACTGGCGGTGGCACAGGCCGCACAGGAGCACCCGGCCGTGGCGCACGTCGCCTACCCGGGCCTGCCCGACGCGCCCGGCCACGCCGTGGCGGCGCGCCAGATGACCGACGGCTTCGGCATGCTGGTCTCGCTGCGCCTCGCCGGTGGCGCTGCTGCCGCGCGGCGCCTGGCGTCATCGCTAGAGCTGTTCGCCGACGCCACCTCGCTCGGGAGCACCGAGAGCCTCGTCGAGCACCGCGCTCCGATCGAAGGCGCCGGGACGCCCGTCCCCGACGACCTCGTGCGCCTGTCGATCGGCCTCGAGGACCCCGACGACCTCGTCGCCGACCTGCGCCGGCCCAACGCCCCCATGCCAGGGCCCCGGCGCCGCAAGGCCGGGGCCCCTACCCCGAACGGGCACCGACTACG
>CAZYKR010000001.1:0-55289 GCA_964648005.1 uncultured Iamiaceae bacterium | reverse complement strand
GCTGCCGGAGTCGCCCCTGCTGGTCGCTCCGACCGTCGCCGACCTGCGCCGGGCCCTCGACGCGCTGGCCTGAGCCCGGGCGCCGCAAGGCGGGGACCCGTCGCCGCTCAGGCACCGTCGTCGGTCAGACGCCGTCGCGGGAGGCGTCGTCGGACAGGTCTGACCCGCGGTCGATCGCCGTGCCGGTGCCCGCAGGGTCATCGGCGCCCGGACCAGGCCGTCGTCGCCGCGCCAGGGCCGTGGCACCGACGGCCGCCGCCGCACCGGCGGCCGCGATGCCCGCCACGACGACCGGTGTCGACACACCCTCGGCAGCAGGCGGCGCGCCCGCCGCCGCCGCCGGGGCCACGGCGGCGATCGGTGTCGGCGGGCCGTCGCGCCCGGCCCAGGCCCGGGCGTTGCGCCACGCCGTGGCCACGATCGTCAAGGTCGGGTTGTGGGCGCCGCTCGTCGGGAAGACGGCGCCGTCGGCCACGGCGACGTTCTCGAGCCCGTACCAGCGGCCGACCTCGTCGGTGACGCCGATGCTCGGGTCGGGACCCATCCGCAGGCCACCCATCGTGTGGTAGCCGACGGGGGCGTCGTTGCCCTCCGGGGACGGGCGGTCCGGCGTGCTCGACTGGGGCAGGACACCGGCGGTCGTCGCCCCGGCCGCCCGGATCAGGTCGGCGATCTTGGGGTTGTAGAAGTCCTGCGCCACCAGCTCGTGGCGGTGAGGCAGGTAGGTGATGCGCGGCACCGGCAGGCCGAAGCGGTCCCGAACCTTGGGGTCGAGGTCCACGCGGTTGGCGAGCTGCGGCAGATCCTCGGCGATCATCTGCACCCCAGCGAGGCGGTCGCGCAGCGGGCTCTGGCGCATCAGCTCCTTGAAGCGCGCACCGAACGGCTTGCCGGGATCGAACTGCTCGAGGAGCCCGACGTACTGCATCGCCTCGTCGAGGACCTTCGGCGCCCCGCCCATCTCGAGCACGCCGCCGCGCAGGTACGGCAGCCCGTGCTCGGTGGCGAAGGCGCGCGCTCCTGGGAACTCCGGGTCGCAGAAGTCGTACACGGCATGGGTGACGTCGCGCCCGCGCATCGCGTGCAGGCGCCGGTCCGACCAGATGCCGAAGCCGATGGCAAACCAGTGGTACATCAGCCCCCGCCCGACGAGCCCATGCGGATCGGGCAGCTGCGACAGCAGCGCCAGCCGCACCGACTCGACCGGACCGGCGCCGAGGATCACGAGGTCGGCGCCCTCGGTGTGCTCCGCGCCACCGGCGTCGAGCCAGCGCACCGCGGACGCCCGCGTCCCGTCGTGGACGATCGCCGTGACCATCGCCTGGTCCCGTAGCTCCGCCCGACCGGTCAGCAGCGCCCGACGCAGCGGCAGCAGGCCGCTGCCGCGGTCGTGGATGGGGCAACCGAAGCCGGAGCAGTGCCCGCACGAGATGCAGCTCGGCCGGTCGTCGTAGTACGTGCTGTTGATCGCCTCGGGGAACGGGATCGGCACGAGCCCCGTGGCCGCGGCGCCCTCGGCCAGCGTGGTGGACGACAGCATCGCCACGCCGGGTGGCTGCGGCAGTGGGGCGCGGTGGCGGGCGTAGCGCCCGGCGGGCGTGGCGTGCACGGCGTCGACGTCGCCGGCGACGCCGAGCAGCGTCTCGGCCACCTCGTAGTACGGCTCGAGGTCAGCGTAGGTGACCGGCCAGTCGATGATCGACGCGCCGTCGACGGGGCCCAGCAATGACGCCTTGGCGAAGTCGATGTCCCAGAACCGGGGCGTCTTGGCATCCCACTGCGTGGTGCCGCCGCCGGGTCCGACCGGCACGGTGTTGACATCACCGACCACCGTGGGCTCGGCCTGGTCCTGCGTCGAGCGGAACGTGCGCGGCTCGAGGTCGGGGTCGACCCGCCCGAAGCCCCGACGCATCTTGAGCTCGTCGTTGCCGTAGTCGGTGTGCGGCACCGCGGCGGTCAGATCGGCGAAGTGGTTCACCCCCTTGTCGAGGAGCACCACGTCCCAGCCGGCGTCGGTGAGCACCATCGCTGCCGTGCAGGCGCCGGGCCCGGCCCCGACCACCACGGCCTTCACGTCTGCCCCCCGGTGCGCCCCGGTCGCACTCGCCAGCGCGCCAGCCCCGGCATCGCTGCCGCCAGCACGGCGTCGGGCGTCGCCAGCCCGGCGGTGACCGAGGCCGGCTGGGCGTCGGTCGTGATCTGCGCGCCCGGGGTCGCCTCGACCGCACCCGCGCTGAACGGCAGCCGAAAGCCCTCGGGCAGCGGGTCCGGTCCGTCGGACCCGCGCACCTCCGACGCCGGCCAGCCCTCCGGAGCGACGTCGCCGGCGTACCCGATGTCGGACCAGCCGACCAGATCGGCGTTGCCGCCATACTCCGGCACGGCGTACGTGCCCTCGACGGCGTGCTCGAACAACACCCGCCGGAACTGGCTCGGCGTGTCGGCGGCGAGGATGGCGTCGCGCGCCTCGTTCGACACGGCCGTGAAGTCACCGCCGGCCGCCGCATCGAGCTCGGCGACGCCGACCCGGTACGCCTCGGCGAGCGCACCGACCCGTTCCCGCCATCGCTGCGCCTCCCACGGCGCTAGCGACACGAACCGGGCGAACTCGTTGGTGGCACCGCCGTGGCGGTCGCTCCACGGACCGCCGGTGTAGATGCGCGGCGGATCCTCATCGAAGGCCGACAGGAAACGGTCGACGTAATGGACGACCCCGGCCTCGCGCGCGCCTCCGCTGGTCTCGGCAGGGTCGTCGGTCGGCCCAGGGATGAGACGCGCCGTCGCCTCGACGACGACTGCCGCCTGGTGCTCGTCGAAGAACTGCAGGGGCGGGCGCTCGGCGAACGCCGCCGCCACCGTCGCCGGCGGGAGCATCCGCAGCAGCGGCGCGAAGCCGAGGGCCGCGGCACCGGCACCGCCTACGAACGCCCGGCGACTCACCGTCACCGGCTGGTTCGGCTCCCCCGGTTCCCGCACAGGGCCGAGCGTATCCCTGACGTCGCCGTCAGGTCGGTCGACGCGTGGTGAGCCCCACGGCGTTGTCGTGCAGCACCAGACGGCGCTGGGCGGCGTCGAGGGGCGCCAGCTCGTCGAGGTAGTCGAGCGGCATGGGCATGCCCTCGATGTGGGGCCAGTCCGATCCGAACAGGACGCGGTCGGCGCCGACCCACTCGACGACCTGGGCGATGTCGTCCTCCCAGAACGGGTTGATCCACACGGACGCCTTGAACAGCTCGACGGGATCATCGGGGAACCAGCCGGGGATCTTCTTGGCGACCGAGCGGAGCTTGCGGAACACGTCCGGCAGGAACTCGGCGCCGTTCTCGACCGAGGCGAAGCGGATGTTCGGGTAGCGCATCGGCATGCCGGCGAGCACCATCGCCAGCATCCAGTAGTGCACCGCCTGCTCGATGGCGAAGAACTTGATCGACGGACCGAAGTGGTCGCCCGCGGCCTGGAAGTCGGCGGCGAAGCCGTCCGGGGCGTACCCCTCCGACGACAGCCCGCTGTCGCCGGCGTGCAGCACGACGGTCACGCCCGACTCGTTGACCAGCGACCAGAAGCGGTCGTAGGCGGGGTCGAACGGCGAGCGCCGGCCGGTGACGGTGATCGGCGCCGCCGGGAGCATCACGATCGTGCGGGCGTCGTGCTCGAGCGCCCACGTGAGCTCCTCGACCGCCCAGTCGGCGTCGGCGAGCGTGAGGTACGGCGCGGCGAAGATGCGATCGCGGTAGGCGAAGCCCCAGTCCTCCTCCACCCAGCGGTTGAACGCCCGGAAGGTGTGGCACACCGCGACGGGGTCGTCGCGCAGCAGCGCTTCGTAGATCATGCCGAGGGTCGGGAACATCCAGCACGAGGCCAACCCCTGCTCGTCCATCGCTGCCAGGCGGGCGTCGCGGTCCCGGTACGCGGGGCGGATGGGCTCGCTGTCGCGCAGCAGGGCGATCGGATCGACCTGGTCGGCATTGCCGCGGAAGTACGCCGCCAGCACGCCGGGCTTGGACACCGGGTCGAACGTGGCGTTGCGCACCGCCCGGCTGACCCGCCCGCCGATGACGTGGTACTTGCGCCCGTCGATCTCGCACCACTGCACGCATCGTGGTCCGAGCGCCGGGTCGAGGTGACGGGTGAAGGCGTCGAGCGCCTCGTAGTAGTGGTTGTCGGCGTCGTGGACGGGCAGCGTCATGGCCCCATCGTAGGGACGCCGCTCAGGCGGGATACAGGTACGGCAGCTCGGGCTGGTCGATGCGCTCGTAGCTGTCGACCCGCAGGACCGGCATCGGCACCAGGTCCGGGTCGTCCTCGCGCGCTGCCGTCGCCGGGGCGTCGACCTGCCCGGTGACGCGCAACCAGGTGTCCTCCTCGATCCCCGCGGTGTCGATGCCCTCCAGCGCCACCGTCACGGGCAGGGCGTCGCCGGCGCAGCACCCGACGACCAGCTGGGCGAGCAAGACCTCGCCGCCCGGGTCCGTGACCAGGAACCCTTCGGTGCTGATGGGCGTCGCAGCGAGCAGCTCGAGGTCGCTCGGCACCTTGGCGGCCTTGTAGAGCTGCAAGATGTTCAGGTCGACCGCCTGGCCACCGAACGAGTGGGCGGCGATGTGCTCGGACAGGTCGAAGTCTCCCGTCGTCGGCACCCGAGTCGTCGACGCCCGGTCGACGGCGAAGGCACCGAGCGCGGCCGGGTCGACGACGATGGCCACCAGCAGCGGCGCCAGCAGCAGCCATCCCACCCGCGACCGCCGGTGCCCGTGACCGGCATGCTCGTCGTCACCGTGGGCATCCTCGTGCCCGTCGTGCGGGTGGCCATCGTGCGGGTCGTCACCGGCACGGCCGGCCGCCCGCGCCGCGCGGACGTCGTCGATCAACGACCACAGCCCGATGACCGCGAGCGCCACGCCCGACAGCACCAGCCACTTCTGCATCGACGGACGCACGTAGCGGTAGAGGATGTCGGTGAGGCTGATCCACAGCACGACCAGCCCGACGAACGTCATGACGAGCGATCCGTCTCGACGCGTCACAGCAGCACCGTCCCGACGATGGTGCCGACCACGACCGCCGTGATGAACGTCAGGGGGGCGAACACGCGGGCGAACCGCGGGCCGAAGGCGGCGACCTGCAGGGCGACCAGCTTGAGATCGACCATCGGACCGACGACGAGGAACACCAGCCGCGACGTCATCGAGAACTGGGTGAGCCCGGCGGCGACGAACGCATCGGCCTCCGAGCAGATCGACAGGACGACCGCCAGCACCGCCATGGACAGGATCGCCACCACGCCGTCGCCGCCGAGGGCGTCGAGCACCGACGACGGCACCGCCGTCTGCATCGTGGCGACCAGCGCCGCGCCGAGGACCAGGAAGCCACCGGCCTGGAGGAAGTCCGACATGGCCGTCTCGCGGAAGGTGTGACTGTGGCTGTGGTCCTCGACCGCCTGGCGCAGCCGCTGTTCGATCAGATCCGGCGAGGCGAACCGTGCCCAGAGCCATCCCACGACCACCGCTACGGCGAACGACGCCACCAGACGGGCGACCATCATCTGCGGGGCGCCCGGGAAGGCGACGTAGGTCGACACCAGCACGATGGGGTTGATCGCCGGCGCCGCCAGCAGGAACGTCAGGCCCGCCGCCGGTGCCACGCCTCGTGACACCAGGCGACCCGCGACCGGCACCGAGCTGCACTCGCACCCGGGCAACAGCATGCCCGCCGCGCCCGCCGCCGGCACCGCCAGCGCGGCGTTGCTCGGCAGCATCTTGGCGAACCACGACGCCGGCACGAACGCCGCCAGGCCGGCACTGATCATCACGCCGAGCACCAGGAACGGCAGCGCCTGCAGGGTCAGCGACAGGAAGATCGTCGACCAGTTCTGCACGAACGGCTCGGCGAAGACGTAGCCCAGCGACGGTCGGGCCAGCAGCACCGCCGCCACGACCGCCCACCCCGCTGCCGTCAGCCCGGTGCGGGTGGCCTTCGCCTTCGCCTCGGTCTCGGTGATCGACATCGGCGCAGACGCTAGTGGGCGGCGGCGACGACCGATCCGCGCCGCACCACGAGGCACGCCAGCAGCGTGGTCAGCGGCACGGCCGCGACCAGCCCGATCGAGCCGACCAGTGTGCGCACGATCTCGGTGGCGATCAGCTCGGAGTTGGCCACGCCAGCCAGCGGCTGGTCGGTCACGGCCAGCAGCACCAGCAGCGGCATCGACGCGCCGGCGTAGGCGAGGACGAGCGTGTTGACCGTCGAGGCGACGTGGTCCTGCCCGATGCGGTTGGCGGCGGCGTAGAGCTCGCGGAAGCCGTAGTCGGGGTTGGCTCGGTGCAGCTCGGCCACGGAGGCGACCTGGGTCACGGTCATGTCGTCGATGGCGCCGAGCGCGCCGATGACCACGCCGGCGAGCACCAGCCCCGAGATCGAGATCTTGGCGCTACCGATGGCGAGGAACGTCGCCTCCTCGTTGGCAAAGCCCGTGAGCTGCGTCGCCGTGGTGAAGAACCAACCCAACAACGCCGTCAGGAGCAGCGCGCCGAGCGTGCCCAACACGGCCACCGTGGTCATGGTCGTCACGCCGTGCGCCAGGTAGATCGCCAAGAAGGCGATCGCCGACGCCGACACGATGGCGACCGCCAGCGCGTTGCGGCCGTCGATGATCGCCGGGAGCGTGAACCCCAGCAGCAGCACGATCGTGGCGACGAGCCCGCCGAGGGCGGCGAGGCCCCGCAGGCGCCCGAGGGCGACGACGACGACGGCGAACAGCACCGCCAGCACGACGAGGGGTGCCTTGCGGTTGCGGTCCTTGATCGAGTACTCCGCGCCTTCGGGCAGCGAGACCCCCGGCTCGAGCTGCAGGTCTCCGACGGCCGGGTCATAGGCCATCACCAAGATGTCGCCGACGGCGAACCGGCTGCCGATGGCGACGTCGAACACCTCCTGGTTCAGCTCCAGACCGGCGTCGGGTCCTTCGAGGAGCCGGATGGTGTAGGTGCCGCACAGGGGCGTCTCAGTGGCATACCCGTCGGGCACGTTCTCGCACGGCCGTTCGGACGCCGACACGACCTCGGCGTCGACGTACTCCCGGGTGAAGCCGCTGTCGATGAAGGCGTCCTGACCGGAGCCGTCAGGCCACAGCACCGCCATGCCGACGACGGTCAGCACCGCGAGCGCGACGGCGACCCACGTCAGGGCGCGCCCGGTCGACGACGGCAGGTCGAGCTCGACGTCACCGGGGTGCGCATGGCCGTGATCGCTCACGCCCGCCATGCCACCACGTCACCGCCGGCAGTTGGGGGACACCCCACGGCACCTCGTTGCTTCGGGCGGTCGGCCAGCTGCGGGCGGGGTGCCTCACACGGCGGCGGGCGTCGCCACCCAGGCGGTGAAACCGCCGAGCAGGTCGCTGACGTCGGCGAACCCCTCCGACCGCAGCAGCGACGCCGCCACCGAGGACCGGTAACCGCCGGCGCAGAACACGACCGTCGGGCGCGTCGGGTCGAGCTCACCGATGCGGCGCGGCAGGTCGGCCATCGGCATCGACACCGCTCCGTCGATCGTGCCGTCGGCCAGCTCGCCAGGGTTGCGCACATCGACGAGCTGCACGTCGACCCCGGCGCCGAGGACGTCGGCCAGCTCGCCGGCGGTCAGGCGCGAGGCCCGCTCCACCCGATCAGGGTTGGCGGCCATCGTGGCCAGCGGGTCGGCCAGGTAGCCGACGACGTGGTCGAAGCCGATGCGGGCGAGGCGGATGCGCGCCTCCTCCTCCTGGCCGGGCTCGACGACCAGCACCACCTGGCGATCGGGGGCGACGACGCTGCCGGCGTACTCGGCATAGCGACCGTCGAGGCCGACATTCACGGCGCCGACGAGGTGTCCGGCGGCGAAGTCGGTGTTGTCCCGGGTGTCGACGAGCAGCGCGCCGGTCGCCACCGCGGCGTCGATCGCCGCCAGGTCCATGGGCACGACCGAGGCCTCCTCGTCGAGCAGGTCGCGGTCCTGGCGGTTCAAGATGGCGTCGTACACGAAGTAGCCGGGCGCCGCAGGCTGGCCTTCGGTCACCACATCGACGAAGGCCTCCATGGTCATGGGCTGCACGGCGTAGTTGGTGCGCCGCTGCTCACCGATGGTGGAGACCGTCTCGGTCGAGAGGTTCTTGCCGCAGGCGCTGCCGGCGCCGTGCGCCGGGAAGACCTTGGTGGCGTCGGGAAGGACCATCAACTTGTCGCGCACGCTGACGTACAGCTGCTGGGCCAGCTCCTCCTTGGTGAAGCCGATCGAGGCGAGCAGGTCCGGGCGCCCGACGTCCCCGATGAAGAGCGTGTCGCCGGTCAACACGCCGTACGGCAGCGTGTCGTCGGCGTGCTCCCACACGACGATGCTCAGCGACTCGGGCGTGTGCCCCGGCGTGTGCCGGGCCTCGAGCACGACCTCCCCCAACGAGATCCGCTCACCGTCGGCGAGGGGGCGATAGGCGAACTCGGGCGACGCCACGGACGAGAAGGCGATCTCTGCACCGGTGGCGGCAGCCAGCTCCAGGTGTCCCGAGAGGAAGTCGGCGTGGAAGTGGGTCTCGATCACGAGCTCGATCGTCATCCCGGCGGCGGCGGCGTCGCGCACGTACTCGTCGACGTCACGGCGCGGGTCGACGACGACCGCCCGGCCGGTGGTCTCGTCGCCGATCAGATACGACGCGTGCGACAGGCAGTCCAGGTAGTACTGGGTGAACAACATCGGATGTTCCTCCGGGTCGGTGGCGACCGTTCCAACATACCCCCAGGGGTAGGTATTCCGCACGGTCGCGCAGAGGCGTCAGCCGCTCGGGGCGCTGCCGGTGGTCTGGTACGACGGCCGGGTCGGCTCGTCGCAGCGGTCGTGCAGGACGACGCCTGGGGGCAGCGGCGCGGGCAGAACCGCCACGACGACGTCGACCGTGAGGTCCACGGCGGCGCCGCCGTCGGCCGGCGGCTGGACCGCAACGAGTGCCTCCCAGCCGTCGCCGACGATCAACCGGTGACCGTCGACGGCCGGGATCGTGCGACCGCCGGTGGCGACGCGGTCGAGCACGGCATCGAGCGCCGCGGGATCGAGCTGCGCCGCGCCGGAGGCCGACAGGACATGGCTGTCGAGGTCGAGCACCGAGAACGGGCTCGGTGGGCACGGCGCCAGGATGTCGGGCTGCCAGTCCAGGGCGATCTCGGGTCCGAAGCGGGCATCGAGCTCGGCGTACGCCTCGGCCACGGTCATCGCACCAGCTGCGGGCGCGGTCGTGCCGGTCAAACCGGTCGTGCCGGTCGAGCCGTTCCCTAGCACGGAAGCACTCGTACCCTGCTCGGGTCCCGGCGAGGTTCCGGCCACGTCGCCATCCGTGCCGCCGTCGGTCGTGCACGCCGCGGTCACGACCACCACCGCCACCGCCAGCCATCGTTCCCATCGCACGGTGCGAGACCGTACCGCTCGCCGACGCCCGAGGTCGGCGCACCGAAGCGGCAGCCGAAAGGGATCACGGCGCGTACGACGTCACCAGAGGGCCTCGAGGCCCCAGTAGACGATCAGTCCGACGAGCAGGGTCCAACCCACCGACCGGGTCCAGAGCGCCACCCCGATCGCGACCAGTGCCGCCAGATGCCACAGCCCGACGGGTCGCACCGCCCCGTGGTCGAGCAGCAGGGTGTTCGCCACCAGCGCCGCCATCACGGCGGGCGCGATCAAGCGGAACGTCTGCTCGACCTTGGGCGGGATCATGCGCCGCGCCAGCACGACGATGGCCGAGATGCGGATGGCATAGGTCCCGAGTGCCACGAGGACGATCTGCACCAGCGGCGTCATCGGTTGGCCACCACGCCGGCCGCCACGCCGGCGATGCCGCCGAGCAGGATGTTGAGCCCCTGGGGCAGCGGCGCTGCCAGCACGGTCGCCAGCGCGCCGACGACGGCTGCCACCACCATCGGGCGGCTCCGCACCGCCGGCACCAGCAGCGCCAGGAACGTCAGCGGCACGGCGAACCCCAATGGCAGCGCCTCGGGCATGCTGGCCGAGAACGCCAGCCCGATCGCCGTGCCCGCCAGCCACGCCACCGAGAACACCATCCCCACCGCGGCGAAGAACCACCGCCGCGTGTCGTCGTCACGCTGGTGCTCGAAGTACACGATGCCCGTGACCGCCGCCTGGTCGGTCATCAGGTGCGCCAGGCCATAGCGCCACCGCACCGGGAACCGCCGGAAGGCCGGTGCCAGCGCCGTCGAGTACAGCAGGAAGCGGGCGTTGATGATCAGCGCCGTCACCACCGCCAGCAGCCATGGCGTGTCGGTGTCGATCAGGTCGACGAGGGCCAGCTGTGCCGCGCCCGCCATGATCACAGCCGAGGCGACCAGCCCCTCCCACCAGGTGAGGTTCGACGCCGCCGCCGTGACACCGAACACGATCCCGAACGGCAGGGCACCGACCGCCAGGGGCATGACGGTGCGCACGCCGAGACGCACCGCCTCGCGCCGCGCCAGCGGCGCATCCGGAACCCGCGCCGTCGCCATCGGCGACACCCTAGGCTTGGCCCATGCAGATCGGGTTGGAGTGCAGCCAGCAGCGCGTGACGTTCGACGAGCTCGTGCGGCGGGTGCGCTACGCCGAGGACGCCGGCTTCGACGGCTGGTGGGGGTTCGACCACTTCCAGCCGATGTACGGCGAGGGACCGGGCGAGTGCTTCGAGGGCTACACGACGATGGCCGCCCTCGCCGGCGTGACGAGCCGCATCCGCCTCGGCCTCCTCGTCGGCGGCGTCACCTACCGCCACCCCTCGATGGTCGCCGCCGAAGCGATCACCATCGACCACGCCAGCCATGGCCGGCTCGAGTTGGCGCTCGGTTCCGCCTGGTTCGGTCCCGAGCACGACGCGCTCGGCATCGCCTTCCCCGGCACGGCCGAGCGGCTCGACATGCTCGACGAGGCAGTCCAGATCATCAAGGGTCTGTGCACTACCGACGGGTTCAGCTTCGCGGGCGAGCACTGGACCGTCACCGACGCCACCCTGCGACCCCGCCCGGTCCAGACGCCCCATCCCCGCCTGTGGATCGCCGCCACCGGCGAGCGGCGGGCCCTACCGCTCGCCGCCCGCGAAGCCGATGCGTGGCACAGCTTCGGCGGGCCAACGGAGCTTGCTGCCCGTTCGGCCAAGCTCTCCGCCCTCGCCGAGGCCGCCGGGCGTGACCCGGACAGCATCCTGCGCTCGGCCAGCCTCGACCTGTCCCAACCGTTCGACGCCGTGCGCGCTGACGCCGAGGCGCTGCGCGCCGCCGGGTTCGGCTACCTGATCTGCGGTTGGCCTTCCGAGGGCGAAGCGCATCTCGACCGGTTCGTCGCCGAGGTCCTGCCGGACCTGCAGGCCGGGTAGGAGCAGCGATCATGTCCGACGACGACTACCTCTACCTGACCACGACGGGCCGTCGGTCCAAGCGCAAGCACCGCATCGAGATCTGGTACGCCCGCGACCACGACCACCTGTACCTGCTCGCCGGCGGCGGCCGCGAGAGCGACTGGGTCCGCAATCTCGAAGCCCACCCGCGCGTCACGCTGTGCCTGGGCAAGACCGGCGCCGACCTCGGCGCCACCGGCCGCATCCTCGACCCCGGCGATCCCGACGAGGCGCGTGCCCGCCAACTCGTGTTCGACAAGTACCAGGACCGCTACCACGGTGACCTGGAACGGTGGCGGTCCTCGGCGCTGCCGGTGGTGCTCGTCCTCGACGAGCCGTAGTCACGCCGCCGGCGCGCCACGGTCGATCGTCGGCGCGGCGCCCCGGAACCACCGGCGATACGGTCAGCGCATGCAGCGCACCTATGACGACGACGGCTTCGAATTCGCCCGCCTGATCGCTCTCGGATCGACCTACCGGGGGCTGGCCGACATCGGCGAGGTCCTCACCACGATCGAACGGATCCCCGACGGCGACCGCGAGACCTGAGTGCGGGAGTGGACCGCCACCGCCGATCGCGTGGCGGCGAACGCTCAGGCCTCTGCCGACGCCGGCCACGACGTGAGCGCTCGCACCGCGTGGCTGCGCGCTGCGCTCTACTACGACCACGCGTCCTCCATGGCGCCGGGCACCAGCGACGCCGACGCCTACCACCGCTTGTGGGAGCGCCAGCGCGACTGCTGGGACGCGGCAGCGACGCGATTCGATCCGCCGATCGAGCACGTCGCCATCCCCTATGCGGACATGACGATCGAGGGGTACGTCCTCAAGCCCGACGACTCCGACGAGCCGCGCCCGTGGGTGCTGCTCAACAACGGCAGCGACGGCCCGGTGGTCTCGGTGCTGGCACAAGGTGGGCAGGCCGCGCTCGATCGGGGCTGGAACGCCCTCACCTTCGACGGCCCTGGCCAGGGCGCGACGTTCCATCGCCACGGCGTGGGCTTCCGGCCCGACTGGGAGGCCGTCATCACGCCGGTGCTCGACTGGCTGTTGGCCCGGCCTGACGTCGACCCGGCCAAGGTCGTGCTGCACGGCGTCAGCCAAGCCGGGTACTGGGTGCCGCGCGCCGCCGCCTACGAGCACCGCCTGGCCGCCATCGTGGCCGACCCGGGCGTCGTCGACGTCGGCTCGTCGTGGACGTCGCACCTGCCGCAGATGATGGTCGACCTGCTCGACAAGGGGGACAAGGACGACTTCGACGCCTTCATGGGCGCCGCCGACCCCGGCGTGCAGGCCATGCTGCAGTGGCGGATGGCGCCGTACCTCACCACCTCGTACTACGACGCCTACCAGGCGGCGCGCGCCCAGCACCTCAGCCCCGACGAGATCGCACAAATCACCTGCCCGACGCTGATCCTCGATCCCGACGACGAACAGTTCTGGCCCGGCCAGTCCCAGCAGCTCTACGACGCGCTGACGTGCGAGAAGCGCCTCGTGCACTTCAGCCGCGACGAGGGCGCCAACTGGCACTGCGAGGTGGCGGCGCAGGGCCGGCGCGACGAGGTGGTCTTCGACTGACTCTCGGACGTGCTCGACGTCTGAACCGCCGCGCCACTCGCCGATCGGATCGTCGGGTTCGCCGTCGGACGGCTCACGCCGGCAGGGGCTCGGGACCCGGCACGGTCTCGGTGCCCTCGGCCCCGCGTTGCTCGCGGAAGTGCAGGAACAGCAGCAACGACAAGAAGGCGGCGAAGGTGCACCAGATCGAGCTGAAGTCCTTGGACTGCATCCAGGCCGCGGCGCTGAGCGCAACGACGTTCGCCGCGCCGAACGCCCGCACCCACCGGAACGACGAGAGCAGCGGCGCCAGGCAGGTGGTCAGCAGGTACGGGATGGCCAACAGGATGGGGTTCGCCGCGTACGGCAGGACGTAGTCGAGGTTGTGGTCGACGACCGACACCGTGATCTCGGGGGCCAAGGCTCCCGATGCCATGTAGACCAGATCGAGCGCGCCGACCACGACCAGCGCGTCGAGCGCCCGCCGACGCCGGGGGTCCGGCTCGATGAGGCGCACGCCGAGCGGCACCCACAGCGGCAACAGCGACCAGGCATAGATCACCCACAGGCGCACAGACCAGTCGTCGAGCACCGCCGTCGTCGACGACGAGAGACGAAGCCAGGTGACGCCCTCGAGGAATTGGTGCACCGCGAAGCCCATCGGCAGGGCGCCGAGCACGGCCGATCGCCGGTCGCGCACCTGGGTCAACGTGGCGACACCGATGCCGCCCACGACGGCTGCACCGACGAAGCTCGCGGGGGCGGAGAAGCACATCGGCGTGCAGTCAAGCAGAGGGGGACGGCTCGCGGGGCAACCCCAGCGTCCGCTCGCCCAGGATGTTGCGCAGGATCTCCGACGTGCCGCCCATGATCGTGTACGCCGGGGCGTAGCAAACCCCCCGGGCCGCGCGTCCGGCGAGCGCAGCCTCGGGACCGAGGGTGCGCGCGACGAACGCGGCCACACGCTGCTCGTGCTCGGTGCAGAACGTCTTGGTCGCCGCCGAGAACTGCTTCGGCGCCTGGCCGAGCACCTCGCGCAGCACGAGCAGGCGACCGATGCGGTAGCCGGTCTCGAGCGCCGCCACCTCCTGGCGCACCAGCGGGTCGGTCGTGTCGGCACGCCCCAGGGCGTCGAGGTAGAGCGCTCGGTTCGACACGAGTCGGTCGATGCCGCCGCGCTCGTGCTCGAGTTGGCGCATCGTCTGGCGGAACGAGTTGCCCTCCTCCCCCACCAGGTTGGCGGCCGGCACCCGGGCGCCGTCGAAGAACACCTCGCAGAAGTGCCGGTTGCCGGTCATGTCCTGGATGGGACGGATCTCGATGCCCGGGGTCGCCATCGGGACGATCAGCTCCGAGATGCCGGCGTGGCGGGGGCCGTCGGTCGAGGTGCGACAGATCAGGTAGCAGTAGTCGGCGGTCTCGCCGAAGCTCGTCCAGATCTTCTGCCCGTCGAGCACGAAGTCGTCGCCGTCGCGTACGGCCCGGGTACCCAACCCGGCCAGGTCGCTGCCGGCGTCGGGCTCGCTCATGCCGATGCACCAGCCGGTCTCGCCCGACAGGATGCCGGGCAGGAAGGTGCGCTTCTGCTCGTCCGTCCCGTAGGCGATGAGGGTCGGGCCCATCTGCCGGTCGGCGAACCACGACGCCGCGATCGGCACGCCGCGCGAGATCAGCACCTCGGTCACGACGAACCGTTCGAGGGCGCTGCGTCCGCCACCCCCGTGCTCGACCGGCCACGTCATGCCGATCCAGCCCTTGGCGCCCAGCTGGCGCGACAGCTCTCGGGCATAGCCGTTGATCCAGGCGTCATCGTGCTGGCCGAAGCGCGCGATGGCGTCGTCGGCGAAGGCCTCGGCCTCGGCCTGGAGGGCGGCCAGCTCGGGGGGCAGGGCGAACTCGATGCCGTCGGTCTGCATCCGGGACAAACTAGGCGGCCGATGGCGGACCACGAGTACCACGAGCGTTGGGTCTGGGAGCTGCAGGCCGAACCCGAGCAGCTCTGGCCGCTGATCGCGGACACGAACCGGTTCGATCGCGACAGCGGGGTGCCCGCCGCCGACCTGGTCACCGACGGCGAGCTGCTGGGCGACGGTCGCGTGCGGGTGCGCGTCCGCCAGTACGGGGTCACCCTGGACTACGTGCAGGACCCGTTCGTCTGGGACGAGCCGCGCCGCTTCGGCGTCACCCGGCACTTCTCGACCGGCCCGATCGGCCGCCTGCGCATCCTCGCCGAGCTCGACGAGGGACCCGGCGGGGGCACGACGCTGACGTACCAGGTGTGGGCGACACGCCGCAACGCCCTGGGCCTCTCGATTCCGATCCAGATCGGACAGATCCTGCGGCGCCGCTTCGACAAGGCGTTCCGCACGTTCGACGCGCTGGCCGTCGCCGGCACACCCGAGCTGGCGAGCGGGTCCGCACCGACGCTGGCGCGCACCGCCGACGAGCGCATCGCCGCGGCGCGCGCCGGGTTGCGGACCGTGCCGGGCGGGTCGTCGGTCGACCCGGCGCTCTTCGACCGACTCGCCGACCACCTGCGGCGGGCCGACGACGTGGCGATGGCGCGCCTGCGGCCCTATGCGCTGGCCGATCGCTGGGGCCTCCCGAGGCGCGACGTGCTGGAGGCGGCGCTGGTGGCGACCCGCCTCGGCCTGTTGCGGTTCCGCTGGGATGTGCTGTGCCCGCAGTGCCGCATCGCCAAGGCGACCGACGACCACCTCGTCGAGGTGCCGACCGCCATCCACTGCGACGCCTGCGGGATCGACACCACCGCCAACCTGGCCCGCAACGTCGAGCTCACCTTCGCGCCGGCCCCCACGGTGCGCGTGGTCGATCCCGACGAGTACTGCATCGGCAACCCGGCGGCGACTCCGCATGTCGTGCACCAGGGCCTGCTGGCACCGGGCGGGACCGCCACCGTCGTGCCGCCCGAGCCGGGTCGCTACCGCGTGCGCTGCCTCGAGCGCCCCGGGGCGATCACCGCAACCGTCGCCGACGAAGGCGCCGCCGAGGTCGAGACCGTGTCGGTGCCGATCGTGGCGGAGGTGACGGCCGACGTGACGGCAGCGCCCGGCGCGGCGATCCCCGTGCGCAACGCCGGCGCAGACGAGGTCCTCGTGCTCGTGGAGCGCGCCGCCTGGGGCGACGACGCCGTCACCGGCGCCGAGGTCATCGCGCTGCAGCGCTTCCGCGACCTGTTCGCCGATGAGGCGCTACGACCGGGCGAGCGCATCGAGGTGGGCACCACGACGATCGTGTTCACCGACCTGTGCGACTCGACGGCGCTGTACCAGCGCATCGGCGACGCCGTGGCGTTCGGCCGGGTCCTCGACCACTTCGACGTGCTGCGCCGATGCATCGACGCCGCCGGCGGCTCGATCGTCAAGACGATCGGCGACGCCGTCATGGCCGCGTTCGCCCGACCCGAACGAGCGGTGGAGGCGATGGTGGCGGCACAGACGGCGCTGGCCGGCGCGTCCGGCGACGCCTCCGGAGACAGGTCCGGCGAACCGCTGCGCCTCAAAGCGGGCATCCACGCCGGACCGTGCATCGCCGTCACGCTCAACGGCCGGCTCGACTACTTCGGCTCGACGGTGAACCTCGCTGCCCGGCTCGAAGGGTGTGCGACCGGCGGCGACATCGTGCTCTCCGACGCCGTGCACGACGATGCGGCCGTGGCGGCGCTGCTCGCCGCCGAGGCCATCGCGGCGGTGCCCGACGAGGCCGAGCTCAAGGGGTTCGGCGGCAGCCAGCGCATCTGGCGACTCACGCCGGCGGCGGCTGCTTCCAGCGGTTCCACGACGTGATGTGCTCGATCGGGCCTCGGGTGGCCGGCTTGAAGTCCGTGCCGACGGTGTAGGCCACCGGCAGCAGGGCAACCTGCGTCACGTCGTCGGGGACGCCGAGCACCTCGGCCGCCTCGGCCTCATGGATGAGGTGCAACGTCGTGAGGCAGCTGCCGAGGCCCCGGCTGCGCAGCGCCAGCTGGAAGCTCCACACCGCGGGCATCACCGAGCCGTAGAACGACGCCGCCATGATCGGCGCCGTGTCGACGAGGCGTCCCTTGATGCACGGGATCACCATGGCGGGGACCCGGTCGAGCACCTCGAGCAGGTAGTCGGCCGAGTCGATGACGCGTTCGGTCTGGTCGGTCAGCTCCACGTTGCGGTAGCCGGCGAGATAGCCACGACCGCCGCGGGCGTACAGCTCGGCCAGCGCCGAGATCGTCGCCCGGTCGTCCACCACGAGCCACCGCCACCCCTGCGCGTTGCCGCCGGTCGGCGCCTGCACGGCGAGGCGGAGGCACTCGAGCAGCACCTCCGGCTCGACGGGACGGTCGAGGTCGAGGCGACGACGCACCGAGCGTGTCGTCGACAGCAGGGTGTCGGTCTGGGCGATGTCGAACTCCATGTCCTTCGTCTAGCACCGCTCACGCGCACGGCGGGGGTGGACGCGCCTAGGGTGCGCACCATGTCCGGCCAACTCGACGTCCTCGCCGCCAGCTACCCGAACCAGGAGCTCGCCGAGCAGCAGTGGGCTGCCCTGCGCGCGCTCGTGTCGGAGCAGGCGCTCCCCCTCGACGATCTCGCCGTCCTCGTCAAGGACGACCACGGCCACGTCGGGGTCGCCAAGGATCTGCACCACCCCGTCCGCAAGGGACTGGTCGTCGGCGCCATGCTCGCCCTGATCACCCCCGTCGGACTGCTCGCCGGAGCGCTGGCCGGCATGGCCGGGGGCAAGCTCACCGACGTGTTCCGTCCCGGCGTCACGAAGGGCACGCTCAAGGACCTCGCCGACTTCGTGGAGAACAACACGGTGCTGATCGTGATGACCGGCGAACCTGCCGTCGTCGCCGCGGCGCGCGAGACCCTCACCGAAGCCACCGGGATCATCTCCAAGACGATCGACACCGACCCCGAGGCGGTGCGGGCCGCCGCCGACGAGTCCTGACCGAGCCCGCCCTCGCTAGCGGATGCGGCGGGTGGTGACGGCCGAGTAGCACATCTCGTCCTCGGTGCCTTCGGACCAGGTCACCCACTTCGGCTCGCCCGCCATCAGGGCGCGGTCCCAGGTGCACTCGACCCGGATGACGTCGCCGCGCTCGAGGATCACCTGCTCGGCCGGCTGGTAGTTGAGCTGCCAGCCGAAGTCCCACGCCGGGATGTCCAAGAGGACCTGCTCGTCGGGCGTGTCGGGGTTGAGCGTCATGCGGTAGTGGACGCCCAGCTCGTGCATGTGGCCGAAGATGCCGAGGATCTCGCCAGGACGGGCGACGCGGTGGTCGCAGCTCACGGAGGCCTGCGTGCCGTCGAGGACGGCGATCTCGTCGACGGTCGTCCCGCAGAGCGCATGCAGCCCGTTGGCGATCAGTGCACCGACCGGCCCGAACTCGCCGTTGAGGCGCGCCAGCTCGGCGTCGCGGTCGCAGAGCGGACCCGTCTCGTCGGGCGTGCACGGGATCTCGGCGGGTGCCAGGTAGAGCGAGTACTCGATGGGATCGAGCTCGTCGTGGGTGCCGTCGGCGCGCTGGAGCCGCAGCGTCGACTGGTCCGGCGGCGTCTCGTGCACGAAGTGGTAGTGGATCTGCAGCATCACCACGTCGCCGGGTGCGAACTGCAGGCCCGATCCCTCCGGGAACTGCGACGGCACCTGGCCCGGCGCCCACGCCATGAACTGCTGCGAGTAGGTGCCGGTCGTCGGCGATCCGCCACCGCCGCCCAGCGCGCCGACGCCCATGCCGGCGCCCGCAGCGCAGGTCCACCCGGACCCTTCGTCGTCGGCGTCGCTCTGGCGCAGCTTCTCCGCCGACGCCTTGTCGACGCGGAAGGCCAGGGCGTGGTGCAGGATCTCGTCCTTGTCCGGCACGAACTCGTAGCCACTGATGGCGGTCGGCTCGGTGAAGCCCGGGTCGACGACGAAGCAGCGGTAGTCGTTGCGCACGTCGGTGGAGCCGACGTAGGGCTCGGCGAGGGTCAGTTCGACGTCGGGCCGGATCGATACGGCCGGCTCGACGGTGTTGGCGATCGGCGTGGAGGGGTCGACGTCGAGCGGCCCGCCCGCCTCGGCCCAGGCCACCACGGCGTCGATCTCGCTCTGGTCGAGCGCCATCGAGTGCTGCAACGGGATGCCGACGTCGCTCGCCGGCCACGGCGGCATGTACCCGGCACCAACCGCCAGGCCGAGACCCGATGCCACCTCCGACGCATCCGACGCCTGCTCCAGGCGCCACACCGAGGCGCCGACGCCGCCGTCGTTGTGGCACGACGCGCAGTTGGCCTCGAGGACGGGCTGCACGGTGGCGGCGAACGACGGCCCGCCCACCGCCGCCGTCTCCACGCGCTGCGGGGCGGCGATCTGGTTCGGCGCCTCGAGCTCGTCGGCGTCGACAGCGACCAGGTCGAACCGCAGCCGGGCCTCGTCGGCTGCCGACACGAACCCGATCAGGTTGATGGGCCCGACGCCGAACGCCTCGAGCGACACGGTCGCCTCGGCGTCGATGTGCAGCTCGGCGCCGTCGGCACGCACCGAGGCGTCGAGCTCGACCGGCGCGGTGGTCTCTTTCACCGTCAGGTCGCCCCGAACCGTCACGTCGTAGGTCTGGCCATCGGCGACCGCGTCGGGCAGGCCGTCGATCGACGAGGCGCGGTAGGTGGCCAGCGGATAGGTCTGGGACTCGAGGAAGTCGTGCTGGAGGCGCTGGTCGCGCAGCGCCTGATCCGAGGTGAGCTGCTGCACGTTGATGACGACCTCACCGAGGCGGGCGGCCGTCGGATCTGCACGGTCGAGGCCGATGTCGCCGGCGATGCCGCTGGTCGATCCGGTCGCGGTGTGCTCGGTCCCGGCCAGCTGCTCGGTGACCTCGTAGGTCGCCGACGACCGCGAGGCGTCGATGCGGTAGATGGTCTCGCTCGGCGATGCCGGCGTGAGCTGTGGCGCCGTCGGCACGGCGAACGACACCTCCACCTCGGGGACCCGCAGGAGCTGCGACGCGGCCCAGGCCGTCGCACCCAGGAGCACGACGGCCAGGCCGATCAGCACCGTGACGATGGGATGGGTACGCCGAAAGGCGCGCAGCCGCTGCACGGTGAGCAGTGTGCCGAGGGTGAGCTATGACCCTCGTATGACGGATGGCACACCGCCCGTTGCCGGGCGGTGTGCGCCGCGATCAGATGACGCGGACCTTCTGGGCCTCGGGGCCCTTGCGGCCGTCACCGATCTCGAACTCGACCTCTTGGCCGGCCTCGAGGGATCGGTAACCCGACCCGTCGATGTTCGAGAAGTGGACGAACAGGTCCTCGCCGTCGTCACGGGAGATGAAGCCGTAGCCCTTCTCGTTGTTGAAGAACTTCACGGTGCCGTTTGGCATGACTTGCCTTCGCTTTCTTTGAACCCCGTGCTGCCGACCGGAGGTCGACTGCTGCGCGCGAGGTCCGGCCACGATAGCCGGGACGCGCTCAGCGCGCGACAAGTCGCAGGACGGGGAGGTGTCGCGACACCGATGTCCGGTAGTCGCGCCACTGCTTGTTGTACGCCGCGCAACGCTCCAGCATCGCCGCGCGCTCCTCGCCGAGAAGCTCGTGGGCGCGCACCTCGAGACGCCGGCCGGCGACGCGGACCTCGGCATCGGGCGTGGCCCGCAGGTTGAAGTACCACGACGGCGGGCGCTCCTGGCCGTAGTTGGAGGCGATGAGCACGAAGGCCCGCTCGTCGGCGGCGGGATCGTCGTCGGGCATGTACAGCAGGGGGACGACACGTTGCCGGCCGGTCTTGGCGCCGACCGTCACGAGCACCAGCGCGTACTGCGAACGCCCGAGGCGGTGCGGCCGACCGTCGGTGCGCACGAGCAGCGCGCCGTGCACCTTGGCGAAGGTCTGGAACCAGCGGCGGGCGATCGGTCCATAGGCCATCGCGCCAACCTAGCGATCGGGTGCGGCAGGATGCGGCGGTGCTGACCATCCTGCTCCCTCCGTCGGAGGGCAAGGCGCCCGGCGGAGACGGACCGCCGTGGACACCGACGAGCGGACGCTTCGGCGAGGCGCTCGGCGAGCGGCGTGGCGCGGTCGCGGCCGCGCTCGCCCAGCTCGACGGCGGCGACGCCCGCCTGCTCGGCGTGCGAGGCGAGACGCTCGCACGATCGCAGGAGACCAATCGCTCGCTCGTCGGGGCGCCGACGCTTCCGGCGTGGCAGCGGTTCACCGGCGTGGTGTGGGATCACCTCGATGTCGGCTCGCTCGACGCCCGCACGCGTCGTCGGTCGATGCGCTCGGTGCTCGTCGTCTCGGCGCTCGGCGGGGTAAGTGCGCTCGACGACCCGCTGCCCGAGTTCCGCTGCAAGCTGTCCGTATCGCTGCCGGCACTGGGGAAGCTCTCGACGTGGTGGCGGCCCGCCGTCACGGACGTGCTGGCCGGCGCGCTGCGCCGACGACTGGTCGTCGACCTGCTGCCCGCCGAGCACGCCGCGGCCTGGGACGCGTCGACGTTCGATGGTCGACTGGTGCGGGTGCGCTTCGTCGGCCGGGATGGGCGCGTCGCCGGACACACCGCCAAGGCAGCCAAGGGATTGCTGGCCCGGGCGCTGCTCGAGGCCGATGACCCCGTTGCGGTGCTCGAGCATTGGCGCCACCCGGAGCTGCGCCTCGAGCTCGAGCGCCCGTCCCGCTGAGGCTGGCCACGTCCGGAACCGCGGCCCGCAGCCGGTCCGGCGGTCGCGACGCCGTAGGGTGGTGCCCGTGATCGGCCGGGACGACGACCCCGCGCTGTTGGCGGCACTCCTCGACCACAGCCCCTATGTGGTCATGCGCGTCGACGGTGCGGGCACCATCGGTTGGGTCAACGCGGCCGTCGAGCGGCTGTTCGGTCTGCCGGTGCACGAGGTGATCGGTACCAACGTGCTCGACTACCTCGACCTGACGTGGGACGAGAGCGCGTTGGCCTCCATCGGTGACGCGCTGGGCGCGGAGGGGATGCGGCTGCCGACGCTGTTCCGTTCGAACCTGCCCGACGGGACGTCGCCGATCTTCGAGGTGTGGGCCAACGCCCAGCTCCACGACCCGTCGATCGAAGGGCTCGTCGTGTACGTGCGCCGGTGGGACGAGCGGATGCTGCTCGACGCCGCGCTCGAGTCGTCTGCGGTCGACGCGCCGCTGGCGGACACGTTGACCCTGCTGGCCCAGTCGATGGGGACCGAGACCCTCGAGGCGCGGGGCGCCATCATGTTGGACCTCGACGACGACGGGCGTCCGGGCATGGTCGTCGCGCATGGACTCGACGACGGGTCCGTCGCCGTGCTGTCGGGAGCCGGTCTGTGGTCCGAGGCCGTGCGCCAGGACGCAACCATCACCGCGCCGGCGGTCAGCGCCGGCCTGACGGGTGGCGCGTGCTGGTGCTGGCCGGTGCGCGACGACGACGTCCCGATCGGCTGTGTGGTGGCGGTGCGCGACGACCACGAGCTCGAGATCGATCACTCCCGCCGCGAGGCCATGCGCCGCATCGCTCGCATCGCCGGCGTCGCCGCGGCACGCGCCGCCTCGCACGCGTCGCTGCACCACGCCGCCACGCACGACGCGCTGACGGGCTTGGCCAACCGGAAACGCTTCTGGGACAAGCTCGACGCCATCACCAGCGCCGCGCGTCACCCGGGCGGCAAGGGGGCGGACGGGACGACATCGTCAGCGGCCGAGGCCTCCTCGACCATGGCGGTGCTCTACCTCGACCTCGACGGGTTCAAGGACGTCAACGACCGGCTGGGCCACGCCGCCGGCGACGCCGTCCTGGTCGAGGTGGCGCGGCGGCTCCAGGCGACGGTCCGCCGATCCGATCTGGTCGCCCGCCTCGGCGGGGACGAGTTCGCCGTGCTGTGCGAGCGCATCGCCGACCTGGACGAGCTCGAGGCGCTGGCGTCCCGCCTGCAGGCGGCGATCGCTGAACCGGTGCTGCTCGACGGGGAGTCGCTTGCCGTCGGCGCCAGCATCGGCATCGCCGCCCGGCCTGCCGGCACCTGCTCCCCCGACGACCTGGTCGAGGCCGCAGACGCCGCCCTGTACCGCGTGAAGTTCGGCGCCAAGGGCGGCTGGCTCGTGAGCACCGGCCGATGAGCGCCACCGCAGCGCGCCGCAATGAGGTCGTGCTCGTGCGCCACGGGGCCACCGAGTGGTCCGTGTCGGGCCAGCACACCGGTCGGACCGACCTGCCCTTGCTGCCGGAGGGCGAGTCGGGCGCACGGGCCATCGCCCCGGCGCTCGCCGATCGGCGGTTCGCGCTCGTGCTCGTCAGCCCGCTCGCTCGCGCCCGCCGCACCTGCGAGTTGGCGGGCCTTGGCGACCAAGCCACGGTCGAGCCCGACCTGCTCGAGTGGGACTACGGCGACGTCGAGGGACGCACCACCGCCGAGATGCAGGCCGAGCTGCCGGGCTGGTCGATCTGGCGCGGCCCGGTGCCCAACGGTGAGACGATCGACGAGGTGGCGGCGCGCGCCGATCGGGTGATCGCCCGCGCTCGGGCCGCCGACGGCGACGTCGCCCTCGTCGCCCACGGCCACATCCTGCGCATCCTGGCGGCGCGCTGGTGCGAGTGGCGTCCCCGTGCCGGCAAGCGGCTGCCGCTCGACACCGCCACGATCTCGATCCTCGGCTGGGAGCACGAGTACCCGACGCTTCGCCGGTGGAACGCACCGCCCGTGACCTAAGGTTGCTTGTCATGACAATTGATGCAACCTCAGGCGACGGCGCGAACCCGGGGGGCACGTCGGGCCCTGGCGGAGGTGCCGGCTCCCGCAAGGGTCCGATCATCGCCGTCGTCGTGGTGGTGGTGCTCTTGCTCGCCGGCGGCGGTCTGTTCTGGTTCATGCGCGACGACTCGCCGCCGCCGGTCAGCCTCGAGACGGCGACCAAAGGCGTCGAGGGAGGCAGCGGTTCCGGCTCGAACGGCAGCGCGTCGTCGGGCGCGGCGGTCGGTGACGTGAGCGGCACCTGGACCGTCGACGCCGAGTCCGGCGAGGTCGACTACGAGTCGGCCACCGGGTCCTTCGCTGGCTTCCGGGTCGAGGAGGAGCTGACGATCGGCTCGGCCACCGCCGTCGGGCGCACCCGCGACGTGAGCGGCGAGATCGTCCTCGAGGGCAACACGCTCACGACCGCCGAGATCTCCGCCGACCTGTCGACCCTGAGCACGAACGACTCCCGGCGCGACGGCAAGGCCCGCGACGCCCTCGACACCGACGCTTTCCCCGAGGCCACCTTCGTGCTGACCGAGGCCGTCGACTTCGGCGACCCCGCGTCGGGCCCCGTGTCCGTCGAGGCGACCGGCGACCTGACCATCAAGGGCGTGACCCAGTCGGTGACGATCCCGCTCCAGGCACAGGTCGTCGACGGCACGATCGTCGTCGTCGGGTCGATGCCGATCACCTTCGCCGACTACGGGGTGGAGCCACCGAAGGCACCGATCGTGCTCTCGGTCGCCCCCGAGGGCACCCTCGAGCTGCAGCTCCTGTTCACCCAGTCATAGCCACCGGTGCACCACACCGTTCTTGTGGTGTTGCGCCGCGTCGGCGCGGTTGGGCACCACAAGAACCGCCGGGACCGCGCCGCCCGATAGGGTCCCGGCGCATGGCGCTCATCGACATCTCCCAGCACGGCGACGTGCGCGTGCTGCACTGGGCCGACGGCGGCGACAACCGCTTCAACCGGGCGTCGGTCGCCGCCTGGCACGAGGCGCTCGACGAGCTCGACGCCGTCGACGGCCCGCTGGCGGTCGTGGCCGTCGGCGACGGCAAGTTCTTCTCGAACGGCCTCGACCTCGACCGCTTCGCCGCCGACGAGAACGAGGCCGGACCCACTGTCGACGGCCTGCACCGGCTCTTCGGCCGGCTGCTCCTGTTCGGCGCCTACACCGTGTGCGCCGTCAACGGCCACGCGTTCGCCGGCGGCGCCATGTTGACCTGCGGCTTCGACGCCCGGGTGATGCGCAGCGACCGCGGCTACTGGTGCGTCCCGGAGGTCGACCTGGGTCTGCCCTTCACCGTCCCGATGTACCAGGTGGTCGCCGCCCGGCTCCCGTCGACGGCGACGCAGGAGGCGATGCTCACCGGGCGCCGCTACACGGCCGAGGAGGCGCTGGCCGCCGGCATCGTCGACGAGGTCGCCCCCACCGACGAGGTGCTCGAACGGGCCATCGCCCGGGCCCAGGCCGTCGCCGGCAAGGACCGGTCGGTGATCGCCCGCCACAAGCAGCTGCTCTTCGGCGATGCCGCTGCGGCCTGCGGGTGGCCACCGGCGTGAGCTTCGCTGCCGACACCGCCGTCACCCGCGTCGACGGCCGCACCTTCGCCGCAGAGGTGATCCCGGGATGGGACATCGCCGGCAACGCCAACGGCGGCTACCTGCTGGCGATCGTCGCCCGCGCCGTCGCCGAGGCCACCGGCAACCCGGACCCCGTCACCATCAGCGCCCACTACCTGGCCCCCGGCACCCCGGGTCCGGTCACCGTGGACGTCGACGTCGTACGCAGCGGTGGGCGGCACGCCACGGCCACCGCCACGCTGCGCGACGCCACGGGGCGTCCGCTGATCGTGGCGCTGGCGACCACGACCGACCTCGCCCGAGCCGACGGGCCCGAGCTCGTCGACGCCGACCCGCCTGCCATGCCCGACCCGGAGGCGTGCGTGGCGATGGCATCGCCCGACGACCCGGCTGCTTCCGGCGACGGGGGCGCGTCGGGCCCGCCGTCGTTCATGCACCGCGTCGACCTGCGCCTGCACCCCGACGACGCCTGGTTCGCTCGCGATCAGGTCTCGGGCAAGGCCCGGGTGCGGGGCTGGTTCCGGCTGCACGACGACGAGCCGCTCGACACGATCGGCCTGCTGGTGGCGCTCGACGGCTTCCCGCCGACGATCTTCAACGCGTCGCTCCCCGTGGGCTGGACCCCCACGATCGAGCTGACGGCGCACCTGCGCGCCCGGCCATCGTCGGGGTGGCTGCGCTGCGCCTTCTCGACCCGGTTCGTCACCGGTGGCTACCTCGAGGAGGACGGCGAGGTGTGGGGTGACGACGGCCGGCTGATCGCCCAGTCGCGTCAGCTCGCCCTGGTGCCGCGCGCCTCGAGCCTGCCCGCCGGGTCCTGACCGTAGAAGTCAGCCAGCACGGCGTAGAGGTCGGGCTCGCCGTCGCGCAGGTCGATCGGCACGTCGAAGAACGCCTCGGTGGCGACGGCGAAGAACTCCCCCGGGTTCACCCCGGCGTACGGGTCGAGGACGCCGCTGTCGGTGCCCTGCTGCACGTCGTCGTAGACGGCGGTGCACACCTCGACCCAGCGCTGCGCCTGCTCGTCGGTGTCCATCGGCGGCGTCCCGTCGACCATGCCCGACACCATGTCGAGGACGTGGGCGAACTCGTGGAACACGACGTTGGTGCCGCGCTCGGGGTGTCGGGCGGCGAAGCGCGCCGCGTCCCACACGATGAACACGGTGCCCTCAGGCTGGGCCTCGCCGAGCAGCTCCATCGGCTCGTCGCTGACCAGGCCGGGGACCTGGGAGTGCTCGCCACGGGCGTGCACCGTCGTCGGGTGCACGATCACGGTGCGCACGCCGTCGAGCCAGGCATCGGGTAGCTCGAGCACCAGGAGCGCTGCCTGCGCCGCGATCACCACGATGACCTCGTCGGTGAGCTCGAAGCCGTTGGCGGGCTCCCAGCGGAGCCGGGCGATCAGCTCCAGCGCCACGTCCTCGACCCGGGCGCGCTCGTCGCCGTCGAGGAGCGACCAGTGCCGCCACCGCCGGTCGAGGATCTCGCGCCACTCCGGCAGGAACCCCGCCTCGAGGGTGGCCTTGCGTCGCCGCCGCGCCCCGAACATCAGCGCCCCGGCGCGCCGAGGGTGGCGCAGGAGCTCGGACGGCGGGTCGGTCGCAGCATCGGCGCAGTCTACGGAGGCCGACGCCGCGACGGACGACCACGGTGCTGGCGGCAACTACCATCCGCGGCGGCATGCGCTACCAGCTGGATCCGACGACGTCGCGAGCGACGGTGCATGCCACCTCCAGCGTGCACCCCATCACGTCGAGCGCCGCCGTCACCGGGTGGATCGAGCTGACGCTGGCACCGGACGGCACGGTCGACCTGGCCCAGCCGGTCGACGGGTGGATGTGCGTCGAGCTGGCCGAGATGCGCTCGGGCAATCCCCTGGTCGACCGGGAGGCCGAGCGCCGCCTGCAGGTCCGCAAGCACCCGACGATGGAGGGTCGCCTCGTGTCGTTGGCTCCGGCGGTGCACGACGGTGGCCACCAGCACCATTACGACGGCGAGGGCGAGCTCACCTTCAGAGGCCAGACGGCACCGCTCACGGGCGGACTGTCGGTCGACGTCGACGGCGACGAGCTGACCCTCACCGGCGACACCACGCTCGACGTCACCGACTACGGCGTCCAGCCGCCGAGCCTGCTCGTCATCAAGGTCCACGCCCTGGTGCGCATCGAGCTGCGCGCCACCGCCCGAGCCGTCGACGCCGATGCTGTCGACGGTGCTGCACCGCGGGAGCAACCATGAGCCACGTCGTGATCCTCGGAGGCGGCTTCGGCGGCCTTGCTGCCGCGCACGAGCTGCGCACGTCGCACCCGGCCTTGGAGGTGACGCTGGTCGACCGCCGCGACCACTTCTTCATGGGGTTCGCCAAGCTGTGGGACCTCGCCGGCATCCGGCCGCTGCGCCAGGGCACGCGCCCGCTCGACGCGCTGGCGGGGCGCGGCGTGCGCTTCGTGCAGGCGGACGTCGTCGACCTCGACGCCGCGGCGCGCCGGGTCACCATCGCCGGCGGTGAGGTGCTCGAGGCCGACGCGCTGATCATCGCGCTCGGCGCCGCCAAGGCGCCGCCGCACCTGGCGCTGCTCGAGGCACCCGGCGCCCACGACCTCTACGACGGCGCGGCGCTGCCGGACATCCACGCCGACCTCGACGCCATCACCGCCGGTCGGGTCGTGGTGTCCATCCTCGGCGGACCGTTCCTGTGCCCGCCCGCACCCTTCGAGGCGGCGCTGGCGGTCGACGAGCGGTTGCGGCGCCGCGGCGTGCGCGACGCGGTGTCGGTGGCGATCTCGACACCGCAGCCGATGACGTTGCCGGTCGCCGGGGTCGACGCCAGCCGGTACGTGGCGCAGTTCCTGGCCGAACGCGACATCGAGCTGCTGGCCGAGGCCAAGGTCGAGACCGTCACCGACCGCGTCATCGGCTTCGCCGACGGCCGCACCAGCCCCTACGACGTGCTGCTCGGCGTGCCGGCGGCTGTCGCACCCCGCCTCCTCGTCGAGGCCGGGCTGACCGGCACCTCCGGATTCATCGAGCCCGACGTGGCGACGCTGCGCACCGACGTCGATCGGGTCTACGCCGTCGGCGACTGCACCCACATCCCGAACGCCATCGGCGCCCTGCCCAAGGCCGGTGTCTTCGCCGCTGCCGAAGGCATCGTCGCCGCCACCAACGCCGCCGCCGACCTGCTCGGTACCGCCGAGGCCGCCTTCGACGGCTACGGCTACTGCTTCTTGGAGCTGCCAGGCGAGCGGGTGGCGTTCGTCGAGGGCAACTTCCTCGCCGAGCCGCGTCCCGAGGTCACGCTGACCGAGGCCGATCACGCCCAGTACGAACGCAAGGTCGCCTTCGAACGGGAGCGCCTCGACACCTGGCTCGGCTGAGCGGGCCTGCTTCGTCAGGCTTGGGCGGCGACCGACTGCAGCAGCGTGCGGGTGCGCACGGTCTCGTCATCGTTCGTGACGAACTCGAGCGCCGAGAAGTCGGTCGTGCCGGCGTCGGCGAAGGCGGCGAGGCCGGCGCGAACGGTGTCCTCGTCGCCGATGAGCGACACGCCCTCGGGCCCGTCGACGCCTTCGACGTCCATGACCTCGCGGTACGACGGCAGGTCGTTGTAGTTGGCGAGGATCGCCGCCACCAGACCGCGCACGCGATCGGGTTCGTCGGTGACGCACACCGGCACGGAGGCGACGACCCGCGGGGCGGGGCGCCCGGCCCGCTCGGCGGCCTCGCCCAGCGCCGGAGCCAGCCGCGTGGCGATCGTGCGCGGACCGCTGAGCCACAGGATCGTCCCGTCGGTGCGGGCGCCGGCGAGGTCGAGCATGCGCGGGCCCATCGCAGCCAGCATCACGGACGGCGCCGGGACGTCGCTCGGTCCGCCGATGCCGGCGACGTGCGCCGACCAGCTCGCTCCCGCGACGTCGACCGGCTGGTGCGCCAACGCCGGCAGCAGGATCGACAGGTACTCGTCCATGTGCTGGGCAGGCCGGGCGAACGGGACGCCGAAGGTCTCCTCGACCGTGGGCTTGTGCGCCAAGCCGATGCCGACGACGAGTCGGTCGGGGCAGAGCTGGGCCGTGGTGAGCGCTTGGGCCGCCAGCATCAGCGGGTGGCGTGGCCAGGTGGCGATGACGGCGGTGCCGAGCTCGATGGTCGACGTCGCCTGCCCGATGACCGCCAGCGCCGTGAGGGCGTCGGGTGCCCCGAGCTGGGCGATCCACCAGGTGGCGAAGCCGTCCGCCTCGGCCTGGGCGGCGTGGGCGACCAGCTCGCCGACGGGCCGCCCGGCGGCGACGAGGCTCGATCCGTTGATGCCGATGCGCATCCGCACAGCATGCCGCGCCGGACGGGCCGAGCGGCGCCCACCCGCCAAGGGATCTGCCGGGGCGCGCCGGTAGCGTCGACAGGGTGCGGCGCTTCCCCACCGTCTCGGCCCGCGACCTCGAGGGCACCGATCGCCTGCTGCCCGACGACCTCGGCGGCGAGCGCAACGTGGCGCTGATCGCCTTCCGGCGCCACCACCAGGCCGCCGTCGACAGCTGGGTGCCGTGGCTCGAGGAGCAGGCCGCCGACGATCGGAGCCTACGGTTCTACGAGCTGCCCACGATCGGGACGCGCTGGTCACCGGTGCGCCCGATGATCGACGGCGGGATGGCGACGGCCATCCGCACGCCGACGGTGCTGGCACGCACCTGGACGATCTACACCGACGTCCGGCGGATCACCACGCCACTCGGCATCACTGACACCGGCGACATCGTCGTGGTCCTGCTCGGGCGCGACGGCCTTGTCCGATGGCAGTGCAGCGGCGCCTTCGAACCCGGGCGTGCCGGCCGCCTCGGTGACGCCATCGAGGCCATGCGGCACGGGGCAGCGGACGACCCGGCACACGATGACGCCACGGCCGGGCGCCAGTTCGACTTCGCCTTCGCTCCCGCCCACCGACCGCTGCTCGCCGCGCTCGGCATCGTGCCGTCCACCGCGCACGTCACCGTCACCGACGACGAGCTCATCGCCCGCTTCGGACCCTGGTGCTGCCGCACGCCGCGCACCAACGTGCGCGACGTCGCCACGTCCGGCCCCTACCGCGCCCACCGCGCCATCGGCGTGCGCCTCTCGTTCGCCGACCGCGGCCTCACCTTCGGCTCCACCACCGCTGGCGGCGTCTGCATCCGCTTCCACGAGCCGGTGGGCGGGCTGATGCCACGCGCCGACCACCTGCACCCCGGTCTCACCGTGACGGTCGCCGATCCCGACGGGCTGGTAGCAGCGCTCGACGGCGACCGACACCTCGGCGACTGAGTCGCCGGGGTCGACCGGCGACGCACTCGGCAATCGTTCGTCCCTAAGGTGGGTCGATGCCGGGAACCACCACGGTCTGGTCTCGGGTGCGGTTCCCACTTGCCGTTGCCGTTGCCGCGCTCGGGATCGGTTGCATCATCGTCGCACCGCGACCGACCGTCTCCGAGCGCCTCACCATCGAGGTGGGCACGCCGACAGCGTTCGAGGTGCCTGCTCCGCAGGTGTTGGAGCTCTCGTGGATCTACCCGCTACGGCAGTCGGCGGCGACGTTCGAGGACTTCTCGTTCAGTCTCATGGCGCGTGCAGACGGCGCCGGATCGTCGTGTCCCCACCGAAGCCCGAGACCGGCACGATGCGCAACGATCGCGAGGGCGCCTGGGACGTGGCCACGGCGATGTTGCCCGAACCCGGCGTCTACGAGCTGTTGGTCGAGGCCGACGGGAACCTGCCTGCGGGGCACCTCGAAACGAACCTGCAGGAAGGCGTCGGACCGACGACACTGGGCGTGCTTGGCCGACTCGCCATCGCCGCCTCGGGCGTGGCGCTAGCGATCGCCTGGTGGAGGCCCCGATCGGCCGGCGACGACGACCGGCGAGACGTCACGACATGAGGTGGCGCGCCGAGTAGACCGGCAGGTCGAGGTAGGTGCACACACCGGGCGGCGCAGCGACGACGGCCGGGATGGCGTTGACGACCGCCATGGCCGTGGCCAAGCAGCCCGCGTGGTTGTGGTCGCCGACGTCGGAGCTGAGGTCGAGCTCGAGGCGGTAGTTCGGCTCGCCGCCGACGAGGATGCGGTAGCCGGCACCCTGCGGCCAGTCGGAGGCGTCGCCGTCACGTAGGCGCGTGACGTGCTCGACCACGATGCGTGCCTCGCCGTCGACCATGCCTCGGATCTCGAAGCGCATGCCCGAGATCGTCCCGGCCTCGATCGTGCCTGAGGCGATGTCGAACGCCTCGTCGGCGTGGATCAGCTCGTGCCACTCCTCGATGCCGTCGAGGGTGACGTCGAGGGCGGCGGCCACCAGCTCGATGACCGGGCCCCACGCCAGCGTGGTGGACCCCGGCGCCAGCAGCAGCGAGTGCGAGGCGTCGGGCTTGCCGAACCCCATGATCTCGAACATCGTGAACGGGTTGTCCCACGTGGCGTAGTTGACGATCTCCATCATGCGGACGGTGTCGACCCGCTTGGACAGCGCCATCAGCTGCACGGCGAACCCGGCGTTGCCGAACCCGGGGTCGATGCCGTTGGTGTAGAAGCTCGTGCCGCCCGCCTCGCAGGCCGCCTGCAACTTGTCGTACACACCCTCGCCGGCGGCCTTGGGGTACAGCAGCGGCACGAAGCTGGTGTTCACCACGTTCTTGCCCGCCGCCAGCATCCGGCAGAGGTCGTCGACCACCTCGTCGGGGCGGATGTCCGAGTGCGCCATGTAGCAGACGACGTCGGCGTCGGAGGCCAGCAGCGCGTCGGCGTCCTGGGTGGCGAGCACGCCGACCGGGTCGATGCCGCACAGCTCGCCGGCGTCGCGACCGGCCTTGGCGTCAGAGTGCACCCACAACCCCGCCAGCTCGAGGTCGGGATGCTCGACGATGGCCGGGACGGCGTGGATGCCCACTGTGCCGGTGGCCCACTGGATCACACGAATGGTCATGGCGACAGAACCTATCGGGAGGGTTACCGTGACGCGATGCGTGCCTTCGACGCCGACAACCACTACTACGAGGCCACCGACGCCTTCACCCGCCACGTCGACCGCCGGATGCAGAGCCGGTGCATGCGCTGGGCGGAGATCGACGGCAAGCAGCGCCTGCTGGTCGGCGGCAAGGTCAACCGCTTCATCCCGAACCCGACGTTCGACCCGGTGGCCAAGCCGGGCGCGCTGATCGACTACTTCCGCGGCAAGACCTCGATCACCAACCTCCACAGCGCCTTCGGCGAGCTCGACCCGATCCAGCCCGCTTATCGCGACCCCGCCGCCCGCGTCGAGCTGATGGACGCCCAAGGCCTCGACGCCGCCTTCGTGTTCCCGACACTCGGCGTCGGCATGGAGAGCTCGCTGGCGCACGACCGCGAGGCGTTGCTGGCGGCGTTCGCCGGCTTCAACCGGTGGCTGCTCGACGACTGGACGTTCAACTACCACGACCGTCTCTACGCCACGCCGTACCTGACGCTGGCCGACGTCGACTGGGCCGTCGCCGAGCTCGAGTTCGTGCTCGACCACGGCGCCCGCATCATCAACATGCGGCCGGGGCCGATCACCGATCCCACCGGCAACCGGTCGCTCGGGCACCCCGACCACGATCCGTTCTGGGCGCGGGTCAACGAGGCAGGGATCACCGTGGCGTTCCACGCCGGCGACGCCGGCTACGGCTTCATGCTCGAGCAGTGGGGGGTCAACCCCGAGTTCCAGGCGTTCCGCATCCCGGCGCTGTTCCAGCTGCTGACGATGTCACCGATCAGCGACACCGTGGCGTCCCTGCTGGCGGACGGCGTCTTCCTCCGCTTCCCCAACGTCCGCGTCGCCACCATCGAGAACGGCTCGGAGTGGGTCGCCCCGCTGTGCAAGAAGCTGCGCAAGGTCTACGCCATGCGCGGACCGATGTGGGACGAGGATCCGATCGAGACGCTGCGCCGGCACGTCTACGTGGCGCCCTTCTACGAGGACGATCTGGTCGAGCTCAAAGAGCTCATCGGCATCGACCGCATCGTCTTCGGCTCGGACTACCCCCACGCCGAGGGGCTCGCCGACCCGCTCGACTACGTCACCGACCTCACCGACGCCGGTTACGACGAGGCCGAGGTCGACAAGGTCATGTACGCCAACGCCGCCTCGCTGGCCATCCCGCTCACGAGCTGAGCACGCCGACGGTTGCGTCGGTGATGGTGCCGACCGCGGCGCGCATCCCGCGGCCCAGGCGGGCCAGATGCGGGATCCGACCGGGGTGGCGGACCAGGTAGCGGGCCGTCGCCCCGATGTCTGCGCTGCCGTCGGCACGGGTCATGTCCAGCAGCTCGTCGTCGACGAGCGGGTCACCGGCCCGGTCGCTGATCGCCCGCAGCACGGACCACGGCACACCGCGGGCGTCGGCGACGAGGGCGATCGCCGCCGTCTCCATGTCGACGGCCACGACGTCACGGGCGCGCAGATCGGCCAACGCCTCGGGCGTGTTGTGCAGGCGGTCGGTGCTCAACAAGGTGCCCCGGGGCGCGACGCCGCCGAGGGGCACGTGGTCGAGGCGCTCGCCCGTGTGCTCGACCTCGACCGCTGCCGGCGCGAGCAACGCGCCGATGGCCAGATCGTCGGCGACGGCGCCGGCGATGCCGATGGCGAGCAGGTGGTCCACGTCGTAGCGGTCGAGCACCGCTGACGTCACGTCCGTGGCCGCCGTCGTGCCCATCGACGTGACGACACCGACGATGCGCCGACCGCCGGACGTGCCCTCGTAGAGGTGGGCCACGTCACCGGTCACCGGGCGCAGGCCGAGCCGGCGCCGCAACGGCCCAAGCTCCTGCACCATCGCCGCCACGACGGCGACGGTCGCCGCGCTGCCGAGACCCTCTGCTGATCGCTCCCCCGCCACAGCCGCCACCGTACGCGCCGCGCCGTCGCGCCGCCGTCGAAGGGCTGTCTACGATCGACGCCGTGAGCGAACCGACCGCCGGGCCGCCGGCCGACACGGCGGTGATGGGCCGGCAGTAGGGTCTGGCGCCATGCCTGCCACTCCTGCTCTGCGCGCCGGCGCCGTCGCCGCGCTGACCGCCGTCGTCGCTCTCGGAGCCGCCTGCTCGTCCGGTTCGTCTACGGACACGGCCACGCCCACAACGAACGGCAGCGGCTCGACCGCCGGAGCCGGGAGCACCGGGACCGCTGCATCGTCGGGGACAACCGTGTCCGAGGCCTGCACGGTCGATCCCGCCGTGCCTCGGGGCGAGGTGCTCACCCAGACGTTCGCCCACGACGATCTGGAGCGGCAGTACATGGAGTTGGTGCCGACCAGCGCCGGCGCGCAGCGCCTGCCGCTGGTGATCGACATCCACGGGTATGCCGAAGGCATGGGCGTGCACGTCGCCCACACCCGGCTCGACGCCACTGCCGAGCAGGAGGGCTTCCTGTACGTCTCGCCCGACGGGACCGGCGAGCCCCGCTACTGGAACTTCGTGGGCGACGATCAGGGTGCCGACGACCTCGGCTACATCTCGGCGCTGATCGACCACGAGGTGGCCACCCGCTGCGCCGACCCGAGCCGGGTGTACGTCACCGGCCTGTCCAACGGAGCGTTCATGTCGTCGGCGATCGGGTGCGTGCTCGCCGACAAGGTGGCGGCGATCGGTCCGGTCGCGGGCCTCACCCGCTTGGACGCGTGCGACCCGGCCCGACCGATTCCCGTGATGGCCTTCCACGGCGGCGAGGACACCTACGTCCTGCTCGAGGGCGGCCTCGGCGCCGACGCCAACGAGCTGCCGAACGTCTCCCAACTGCTCGACCTCGCCGGCCAGATCGAGTTCCCGTCCGTACGCGACGCCGCGGCCGCCTTCGCCGCCGACAACGAGTGCGCCACCGGGCCCACCACCACGACTCCGGTCGAGGGCGTCGAGCAGATCACCTGGACCGACTGCGCCGAGGGCGCCGACGTCGTGCTCTACATCACCCCGCAATCCGGGCACGTGTGGCCCGGCAGCGAGTTCGAGGCGACGATCTCCAGCGTCACCGGGACGCCCAACGACAAGCTCGATGCCAACGCGTTGCTGTGGGAGTTCTTCCAGCGGTTCAGCCTGCCGGCGTGACCTCGGCGAGGACGCGAAGGACGCGCGTCAGTCGCCGGCGCTCGACGCCGGCGTGGCGCCGTCGGCGGTGCCGGTCAGCGCCTTGAGCATCGCCTGGGCGATGGTGACCGCCGGCGCAGCGCCGTCGGGCTGGTTCGCCAGGTTGGCCCACACGACGACCGTGGTGTCGGTCTCGGGATCGTGCGCCATGAAGCTGTTGAAGCCGGGCAGCTCGCCGGTGTGGCCGAGGAACCCACCGAACGAGGCGATGCCGAGGCCGTAGCCCGGCGAGGCCGGGTTGTCGGGGTTGACCGGCGCGATCGAGTCGATGCGCTGCTGCTGCACCTCGGGAGGCAGCAGCTCGCCCTCGGCGAGGGCCTCGGCCCAGTCGGCCAAGTCCTCGAGGTCGGAGATCATCGCCCCGGCGGTGAAGGCCCACGACGGGTTCTCGTCCGTCACGTCGTTCGGCAGCAGCTCGCCCGCCTCGGCGGCGGGCTGATCGGCCTCGGGCAGCGCCATCGTCTCGATCGTCGACATGTTGTCGCCGTACAGGTAGCCCTGCGGGTGCGTCTCGGGGATCGAGGCATCGGTCGCCGCGGGGAACGATGTCTGCGTCAGCCCGAGCGGTTCGAACAGGCGCGTGGCGAAGGCCTCCTGCACCGGCACGCCGTCGACCTTCTCGATGACGAGACCGAGCAGCACGGTGTTGGTGTTCGAGTACTCGTACTCGGCGCCCGGCGCGAAGTTCGGCGGTTGCGCGAACGCCAGCGCCAGCAGATCGTCGGGGGTGAAGACGTGGTCGGGCTCCTCGTCGAGGATCCGGTTCATCTCCGGCGAGGTCGTGTAGTTGTACAGGCCGCTGTGCATGTCGAGGAGCATCTCGATGGTGATCGCCTCGCCGTTGGGCACGCCCTCGACGTAGTCCGAGATCGGGTCGTCGAGCGCCACCTTGCCTTCGCCGACGAGTTGCAGGACGGCCGTGCCGGTGAAGGTCTTCGTGTTCGAGCCGATGCGCACGTGATCGTCGACGGTGACGGGGCGCGACTTGTCGAGGTCGGCGTAGCCGTAGGTGGCGGTGACGGTGCCCGCAGGGGTGCGCACCAGCGCCACGGCGCCCGGCGTCATCGTCGTCGGCGCCACCTCGTCGAGCAACGCTTGCAGGGCGGCCGCATCCATCGTCGCCATCGGCATCGTGCCGGCGGTGGTGCCCACCGTGGTCCCCGCGGTGGTGCCGGCGGTCGAGCCGTTCGGAGAGCCCGACGAGTCGTCGCTCGAACAGGCGGCGGCGCCGAGCAGCAGCGCGCCGGTGAGGAAGATCGCGGGGGCAGTGGGACGGCGAGCTTTCGACATGGTCGCCGAACGTATCAGCCCTGACCTGGCCCTTTGGCGCGATCGGCGAGCTCACGGATCGAGGCCTCGATGCCGGAGGCGATGGTGTCGACGTCGGGCACCGCCTTGGCGTCGCCGGTGATGCCGAAGGCGACGTGGCCGTCGTAGGACAAGATGGCGATGCCGATGCGCGACCCATGCACGATCGGCACGTAGGGGTAGTACGCCAGCAACCGTCTGCCCAGGGCGTACAGCGGGAGCTGTGGACCGGGCACGTTGGTGGTGACCGTCTTGATGGCGGCGCCGGGGTGGCGTTCGAGCAGCTTGATCGCCACCCGGCTGCCGACGGCGAGCAGGGCCGGTGGCGCCATGGTGGCCAGCCCGGCGATGACGGCGTCGCCGAGCTCGGCCTCCCCCGAGGCCTTCAGCTCGGCCATGTGCTCGTGCACGGCGGCGAGCCGCTCCACCGGGTCGGCGATGTCGACAGGCAGGTCGGCGATCATGCCCGACACCCGGTTGTCGAACTGGCCGTGCTCGTCGGCGCCGCGAACCGACACCGGTACCAGGGACTTGATGACGGCGGCGTCGAGGTCGACGTCGTGGTCGGCGAGGAAGTCGCGCAGGCCGCCGGCGATGGCGGAGAGCACGACGTCGTTGACGGTCCCGCCCAGCACATCCTTGATGGCTTTGATGTCGTCCAGCTCCGCCGTCGCCCACGCCCACCGCCGGTGCGGCGTGATCGGCCCGTCCATCGGCGTCGGAGGCGTGGACGACGCCACGTCGCGCAGCGCCAACAACGCACCGAGCTCGGAGCGCACGTCAGCCACGAGGCGCTGCGGGTGCACCAGCACCGATGCCAGCGCCCCGGCGTGGTGCACGACCTGGCCCGCCAAGCCACCCAGAGCGTCGAGCACCAGCGCCGTGTCGTTGGGACCGGGCTCGGGCTCCCACGGCTCAGGCGGCGGCACGGTCGCATCCGGCTCCAGGTCGAGCAGCACCTCCATCATCTCGGCGCCCGACACGCCGTCGACCATGCAGTGGTGCACCTTGGCGATGACGGCCCAGCGGCCCCCCTCGAGTCCCTCGATCAGCCACTCCTCCCACAGCGGGCGCGACCGGTCGAGTTGGGTCGACAGGATCTGGGCCGCCACCCGCCGCAGCTGGGCGTCATCCCCCGGCGCCGGCAACGCGGTGTGGCGCAGGTGGTACTCGAGCTCGAAGTGCGCATCGTCGACCCACACCGGCCGGCCGAGACCGAGGGGCACCGGGTGCACGACCTGGCGGAAGCGCGGCACCCGCGCCAGCTTCGAGCGCGTCATGGCGACGAAGGTGTCGAGGCTCGGCGCCGGCCCCTCGAACACGGCGCAGGCGCCGATGTGCAACGACACCGTGGCGTCCTCGAGATACCAGAACTCGGCGTCGAGCGGGCTCATGTGATCCACGGATCCCCCTTACCCCGGTCGTGATGGACGACCACGTGGTGGACGAACCGGGTCAGGATCGTGGAACGGAACGGACCTGCGCCAGTGGCAGAGGTCCCGAAGGTCGTCGGGCTAGGCCGCCCTCTCGAGGATGTGCACGCCGCAGGCGCTGCCCAGCCCGATCACGTGGGCGAGCCCGACCCGGGCACCCTCGATCTGGCGGTCGCCGGCCTCGCCCCGCAGGTGGTGGCAGACCTCCCAGATGTTGGCGATACCGGTGGCGGCGATGGGGTGGCCCTTCGACTGCAGCCCACCCGAGACGTTCACCGGCAACCGCCCGTCACGCCACGGCGCCCCGGACTCGAAGAAGTCGACGGCGCCGCCTTCTGGACACAGCATCAGGTTGTCGTAGTGCACCAGCTCGGCGGTGGCGAAGCAGTCGTGCAGTTCGACCAGGTCGAGGTCCTCGGGCCCGATGCCAGCCTGCTCGTAGGCCTGCGTGGCGGCCCGGCGGGTCAAGGTGTTGACGTCGGGCAGCACCTGGCAGCTCTCGGTCCACGGGTCCGACGTCAGCACGCTGGCCGAGACCTTCACCGCCCGGCGACGCTGGTCCGGGTCGAGCGTGCGCAGCTTGGCGTCGCTGACCACCACCGCCGCGGCGGCACCGTCGCAGTTGGCCGAGCACATCGGCCGCGTGTTCGGGTAGGCGATCATGACGTCGTTCATGATCTCGTCGAGGCTGAGTCGCTTGGTGTACGCGGCGAGCGGGTTCAGCGTCGAGTGGGCGTGGTTCTTCTCGGAGATGCGGGCGAACAGCTCGAAGCTCGTGCCGCCGTAGCGGTGCCCGTACTCCATGCCGATCTGGGCGAAGACCCCCGGCATGATCTCGGTGCCCACGCGCCCGTCCACCGACGCCACCGCGCCATAGCGCCCCTTGGGCTGCCACGTGTCGGAGTCGGCCTTGCGCGAGCCCCCGGCGAGCAGTCCGGCGCCGGCCAGCTTCTCGACGCCGACGGCGAGGCCCATGTCGCACTCGCCGGCCTTGATGGCCATGATCACCGTGCGCAGCGCCGTGGCGCCGGTGGCGCAGGCGTTGGACACGTTGTAGACGGGGATGCCGGTCTGGCCGATCTGCTTCTGCAGCAGCTGGCCGGTCGGTGCGCCCATCGCCATGAGGTTGCCGGCGGCCAGCACGCCCATGTCCGCCATCGTCACGCCACCGTCGGCGAGGGCGCCGAGCGCCGCCTCGGAGGCGATGTCCATCACGTCGTCGTCGGGACGCTTGCCGAACTTGGTCATGCGGATCCCGAGGATCCAGACGTCATCGCTGCTCACGGGGTCGCCTCCACGGGCTCGAAGCCGAAGCCGACGGCCTCGACACCTTCGCTGTCGGTGCCGACCACGAAGGTGGCCAGCTGCACGGGCATGCCGGTCCGCACGTGCTCGGGATCGGGGTCGGTGTTGATGACGTTGGCGCGCACGCTGGTGCCGCCGCAGTCGACGACACCGGCGACGAACGGCACGGGCACGCCGGGCGCCGCGAACGACACGATGGTGAAGGTGACGAGCTCGCCCGCCGTGGGGATGTCGACGGCGTGGAACGACGTCCCCGAGCACGAGGCGCAGGCGTTGCGCCGGTCGAAGAAGCGGGCACCGCACGCGTCGCACTCGTGAGCCACCAGGTGCGGCTCGGGCGACAGCGCGAGGTAGTCCACCAACGGGACCTGATCAGGCACGGATCCTCCCCCCGGAGTCCGCCGCTGCCGGTGCGGCGGCGGCTGCGGGCGCCAACCTAGCGAGCCGCTGTCTCCGCAGGCGAACCCCCGCCGTTCTTGTGGCGCCGAGCCGCGCATACCCGGGTAGACACCACAGGAACGGGATGGTCGAGGGCTACTGGCGTTCGACGGCGCCGCGGTCGCACCCAGCACCGACGGGGCGGGCCACGCCACGCTGGTCGACCGCGCCGCAGGTCGGGGCGCCCGAGTCGATGGCCGGCGACAGAGCATCGGGCAGGTAGGTCGACGTCGGCCCGCCGTTGAGCTGGAACGGCCCGAGGAGCGGGTCGACCCCGACGAGGTCCGTCGCCTGATCACCGCAGCCGAGGTTCCACCCACCCGAGACGACCGGGCCGGTGCAGCCACCTGTGACGATCGAGTTCGTCAGCGTGATCGTGCCGCCGCTGTTGGTGATGGTCTCGGTGAACTCGAAGCCTTGGATCGTGTTGACGTAGGACGCGATGGTCGAGTTCGTGATCGTGACCACTGCGCCCGGGTAGCTGACGACAGCCCGCTGATCGACGCCCACCGTCGTGTCCGTGTTGACGGTGGACGCATCGATCGTGACCGGCGCGTGGGCGTAGATCGACGCCACCCGGGACTGGAGGATGTCCATCGGCACCTTCGCCGTCACCTGGCCGCCGATCGTCGCCCGGAAGACATGCACCGCCGGCGTCCAGGTCCCGCCCGCAGGGGCCACGAAACCCGTGTCGGCGCGCGCCGTCAGGCCGCCGAGGCGGCTGGACTCGCGCACCGTGATCTCGCTGTTGTCGGCGATGACGGCGAGATCGGTCTGGGCCTGGTCGAACAACACCGGTGTTGCCGACACCAGCATCGTGAACTCGCCGTTCCCGCTCACAATGCCGACGTTGCGGAGCTCCACCGGCTGCCCCTGGGCGTCGATCGACACACCCCACGCCGCCCAGCCGTACAGGTTGCTGCCCCGACCGTCGAGGACGATCTCGGTGTCGAGCGCCAGATGCCCGGTCGCCATGGAGCCCCCGACGCCCGGCGTGAGCAGGATCGTGTCCGGGCCGTTGGACGTGTTGGCCTCCATCGCTGCGGCGCGCGCGGTGCAACTGCCCGAGCTCGTGCGGCACAGACCGTCGCCGGGCGCGGTGTCCACGGCATCCGCAGCCGAGTCGACCGTCAAGGTCAATGAAGCGACCGGCCCGAGCTCGGTGGCGCCGATGTCGCACGCGGCCGTGCCGTCACCGTCACCGTCGACCGGACGAGGCCGACCGCGGACGTCGACGGCGGTGCACCCCGGCCTGCCGGCGTCGACCGCCGGGGAGTCCGGCAGCGGCAGGATCGTCGGCCAGGAACCTCCGTTGGACGCCAGGTGCCCGAGCCGGGTCTCGGCGACGACCAGGTCCGACGGCGACGACAACCCGCACGAAGCATCGGCCGCGAGGTTCCAGCCGTTCGACGTGATCGGGGCGGTGCACGTCGCCGATCCACCCGCTCGCTCACCGAAGATCGTGTTCGTCGCGGTCACGGCACCGGGCGTGGCGAGGTTCGCGCCGCCCCGTACCGTCACGTCGGTGAGCGACACGGTGGCGGCGCCGCCCTGGACCAACGACGGCGCCTCGCCCGTGAGCTGGACCCGGTCGAGCACTGCCGACCCGCTGCCGTGCGCCATCAGCGACTCGGCGACCGACTGGGTCACGGTGAGGGTGCCTTGGGTGGATGCACCGGTCAGTTGCGACCGCGCGACGGTGGCCGTGGACCCGGCGCCGAGGTCCAGGCCGACGCCGGTGCTGTCGGTCACCGACACGGTCCCGGCAGCGATCACCGAACCTCCGTACGGCCACCTCGCGCGCTCGAAGATCAGCTGGGACGCGTACGACCGGACCGTCGTCCCCTGGAAGGTCAAGTCGCGCACGGTCAAGGGTCCGCCGAAGACCTCGACGTCGCCGTCGCGCACGGTCGAGAGCTGACCGCGCAGCACCAGCGGCGACCAGATGTCGAGGTCGCCCGAGTGCTCCTCGCCCGCCGACGACGGTGAGCCGTCGAGCTCGTAGGTGGTGAACGCCTGGAGGGTGACCGTGTCCGTACCAACCGACGCGTTGGCCTCGACGATCGCGGCGCGCAGTGTGCACTGCCCGGCCGTGACCGTCTCGCAGACCCCGTCGCCGGGAGTGGCGTCGGTGACGTCCGCCGCGCTGTTCACGGCGATCGTGAGCGGCTGATGCGTGCCGAGCTCGATCGCACCCCGCTCGCATTCGGGCGTGCCATCACCGTCGCTGTCGGTTCGGGCGACGCCGCGCAGGTCGAACGACGAGCAGTCGGCGAAGTCGCTGTCGAGAACGGCGGGAATCGTCATCGTGGCGCTGACCGAGATCGGCACCGGAGCGCTCACGGGCGCCAGCACCTTGGACGACGGCGCCACCACGTGCGAGGCGGACAGATCCGTCGGCGCCGACAGGCCGCACGTACTCGAGGTCGACACGTTGTGCCCGCCCGAGGTGATCGGGGCGCTGCACGGGCCCGAGATCACGGTGTTCGTCGCGGTCACCGCTCCGCCCGCTGTGACTGCCGGCGAGTTCGACGTCGTGATGATCGTCGACGAGGTGAACGTTGCCGCTCCGAGCGGGATGTTGAGGGGAGGTCCGTTGTAGGTCACGACCGAGTCGGTGACGACCGCCGCCGCCGCTGCATCGGTCGACACGATCGAGCCTGCGATCACAGAGACATCCACATCGAGCGCACCGCCGCTGCGAATACTGCCCGTCACCGCAGAACCGGCCACCGAGGCGTCGCCATGGCTCTCGAGCGCGGTCGACCAACCCGACAGCGACGAGTCGCGCACGTCGACGGTGCCGGTGGTCGACAGGCCGGTGCTCGCCGACGACCATGACGACCGTGTAGCCGTCACACCGTCGAGGGTCAGCGTCCCGCTGGACGTGATCAGACCGGTCGAGGTGATCGTGGTGTCGACAAGGGCAAGCTCGCCTGCCACCGTTGCCACGCGCGCACCGGTCAGCACCTGCACGTCGCGTACCTCGACGCCGACGCCAGCGCGCACGTGCAGGAGATCGGCGGCAGATCCCGACGTTGCACCGAGGGTCGCTCCCGCACCGTCGATGGTCACGGGACCCCAGATGTCCAGATCTCCCTTCGCCCCCAGGTCATCATCCGAGGACGCCGTCGGCACGGGGATGGCGAGCCCCGGGGTCACGACGATGTGGTCGGCGCCGTGCGCCCGGTTGGCTTCCTGGAGGGCGGCACGCAGCGTGCACTCGCCCGGCGTGGCGGTCTCGCACACGCCGTCGCCGATCGACGCATCGACCCCGTCTCCGGTGCTCGTCACCACCAGATCGAGTTCGGTCGGTTCGGGGGCTTCGATGGCACCGCGATCGCAGGCCGCGCTGCCATCGCCGTCCCCGTCTCCCACGACGGCGCCGTACGCATCGGCGCCGCACCCCGCCCGGCCGCTGTCGACAGCGGCCGAGCCGGCAAGCGGACGGCCGGCATTCGTAGCGCCGGCGGGCACGAGGACGCCGGTGGTGACGAGCTCGTCGTCGGTGGCGTCGAGTCCACACCCGTCGTCGTCGGCGACGTTGGTGCCGTCCGAGTGCAGCGGCGCAACACACGACGGCGCTCCGAATTGCTGCCGCTCGATGACCGAGTTCGCAACCCGCGTCTCCCCGATGCCCTCGAACCCGTACACCCGGTTGTTCGTGACGGTCGCGTCGACGAGCTCGAGCTGGCCGTCGTTGCGGACGCCGCCGTCTTCGGCTCCGGAGACGAGCACTCGCTCGAACTGCATGGTGCCGCCGGGCAGGTTGTGGAGACCGACGGCTGCGCTCGTCACCGCCACGCGTTCGCCGACGACGGACCCGCCGTTGCGCACCCCGTCCGCGCCGCCCCCGGCCGAGATGCGTACGTCGCGCAGCGTCATCGTGCTGCTCGGGTTGTCGATCCCCGAGACCGACACCCGTTCCAGATCGACGGTGTGCTCCTGGGCCACCGTCATGTGCCGCAGTGTTGCCGTCCCAGGCGCCGCGAGCCCATCGATCGAGACATCAGCTCGCACGGTGGACGTCGGGTAGGAGCCGGCCAGCGTGAGGTGCAGGACGTGCGCGCCGAAGGCGAGTTCGGACTCGCGCAGCGCAGCCGGAAGCGAGCACTCGCCAGCCGCCGTGGCGCAGATCCCGTCGCCCGGCACCGCGTCGGGCTCGTCGGCCTTGGTGGTCACGTCGAAGGTCAGATCGGCCGCTCGGCCCACCTCGATGGCGCCGATCTCGCAGCCCGCTGTGCCGTCGGCGTCGCTGTCGATCGGGCGTGCGGTGTTCTGCGCGTCGACACCTGCGCAGTCGGGTCGACCGGCGTCGAGCACCGGACTCGTCGGCCCGGGACGGTGGGTCGACCCCAGCGCGTACCACTGCTCCAGGGGGCCGAGCTGCGGCGACGCACCGGAGATGTCCGCCTCACCTGCGAGCTCGCACGAGCCGTCCGAGTCGAGGTTCCAGCCGTTCGAGAGCACTGGACCGGTGCAGTCGGGGCCGGAGGACTGGTCGCCGATGATCGTGCTCGACAGAGCGAACGTCCCGCCGTCGGGATCGAGGCCGATGCCGTTGTCGGTCACCGTAGTGTCCACGACCGTCGTGGTGCCCGCAGTCGATCCGAGCCCCACACCTCCGTTGCCCGACACGGTCGCTCGATCGACGAGCAGGTCGCCGTTGGCCAGGACGCCGGCGGTCGCCGCCCCCGTGATGGTCGTGACGTCGATCGTCGAGCCGTCGCCGGCCACGACGCCGAGATCGCCAGCCGTGATGGACGAGCCCGTCACGTGCGCCGCCGCCGGGGTGGCGACGGCGGCACCACCCGCGTCGATCGTCGACATCGCCACCGTGACGTCGCCCGTCGCCTGCACCGCATCCCCGGAGACCACGACCGTGCTCACGTCGATCCCGGCGGACCCCGCCTCCACCTCGACGCCGTCGATGAACCCCGACAACGCCACGTCGCTCACCTCGATGTCACCCGCAGATGCCGAGAGGCCTACGCCGGCATCGACCGTCGATGCCGTCAGCGTCGAGTCCTCGATGGTGACGGCGCCGGCCGAGCGCACGCCCGAGCGCACGTCGGTGGCCGTGAGGCGATCGATGGCGACCGGTCCCGATCCGGCGTCGATCACGACGTCGCCGATCTCTCGTGCGATGAGCCGGTAGAGATCGGCACGCCCCCCTGCCGACACGGCGACGGGCACGCCGGTGATGTCCACGATCGACAGCTCGACATCGCCGTCGCTGCGCACCGAGGCACTCTCGAAGTAGCTGTTCTCGACTTGGATCGGACCGGCGCCGCCGATGCCGACCGCCGCCGGGTCGGCGCCGACGACGCGCACGCCGTCGATCCAGAGCCGGCCGTCGTTCTCGATGGCCGCCGTGGCCCCGGTCTGCGCCAGGGAGGAGTTCGCAGCCGACTGGCGTGAGGTCGAGTTGACCGGTCGCAGGGCCATCCAGGTCGCGCCTCGGTTGCGCACCTGCGAATCCACGCCGCCCATCAGATCGAACTCGTGCACCAGTACGGCGTCGACGCCAGGAGCGACGTCGAGTATGCGCTCGATCCCCGGTGCCGCCAGGACGGTCGGATCCGTGGATGCGCTCCCCAGGAAGACCGCGCTGTCGGTCAGGTCGAGGTCGCCGGTCACGGCGGCATCCTCGCCGTCGCCGGGAATGGTCAGCGTGTACGCGACGGGCGACAGCGAGATGGTGTCGAAGCCTGGACGGGCGTTGGCTTCCATGACCGCAGCTCGCAACGAGCACTGCGGCACGCCGACGACCGGCGGCCCGCCCGTGTCACAGGCCCCGTCTCCAGGAGCGAGATCGACGACGTCGTCGGTCGTGTTCACCGTGAGCAACGTCGCATCGAGGTGCCCCGTGCAGGTGTCGCCGTTGGCATCGGAGTTGGTGCCGTCGGGACAGATGGTGTTCGACAGCGACGACGGCGACAGCGACGTGATGCCGCGGGCGCCACGCAGGCTGGCGTCGGTGAGGTTCGATCCCTGGAGGCCTGACTGGTAGAACCAGCCGCCGTCGAGCCGGCTTGCCGTGAGGTCGTAGGAGCCCATCGACACGGTGAACCGGGCGCCGCGCAGGTCGCACCCGGACATGGCGTTGCCCGTCACTCTGGTCGACACGTTGGCGCCCGGGTGGAAGACGGCAGCGTCACAACGGGTCACCCGCAGCGTGAGCTGGTCCGGGTCGGCGTCGGTGTCGGTGTCGAGCCAGGCGCCGAGGCCGCGGCCGGGCTCGATCGAGGTCGTGGTCCCGGTGGTGTCGAGCGAGGCACCCGAGACGACGGTGAACTGGTCGCCGGCAAGGCCGCCGATCTCGGTGTCGAGCGCGATAGGCATCGCCGCGCCCGACAGATCGGCCACCCCGGTGACCGCCAACGAGCCCGGCCCCTGACCCGGTGACGGACCGCCGAACACCAACGGCACGCTGAGCCCCGGCCCGGCCACGTTGCCCGACACGGTGAGCGTGGCGATCGGATCGGCGGCGATCGTGCCCGGCCCCAGCACCGACGCGTCGAGCACCCCCATGCCGCGCAGCGTGGCGCCGTCGAGCGACAGGCTGGCCGCGCCGCCACCGAGCGACAGCGTGGCGTCAGCAGCCCGAAGCGCAACGGTCCCGGACGCCAACATCGTGGGCGCCGACGCCATCGTCAGCGTCGACGCAGCGTCGACGGCGAGCGTCCCACCGACGGACGTCGCCACATCGAGCACAGCCGAGCCCGACGCGCGCACCTCCGCGTCCACACCGACCGCCACCGACACCGTCGCCGTCGGGCACGACGCGCTCGTCACCCCCGTCGAGGTGCCGGAGAGCACCAACTCCCCGTGCACGGTCAGCGCCGCGCTGTCACACAGCTCGACCGGGCCCGAGATCGTCGACGGCGACACGCCATCAGCTGCGCCGACCGCCAAGTCGATGCCACCGGCCACCACGCCGCCGCTCCACGACAACGTGTCCACGACGAGCGGCGCGCCCCCGCCGATCGCACCCGCGAGCTCGAACGTCGCCACCTCGCTGTCCATCGCCAGCGTGAGCGTCGTCCCCGTCGACACGCGCACCGTGCCCTCGGAGCGCAGCGCCTGCAACGACACGTCGGCGCCGACAGTGATGTCGCTGCCTGCCAGCGCGCAAGCCACATCGTCAGCGTCCGGCACCGCCCCGGCCGTCCAGCGCGACGGCGTCGCCAGGTCGCCCGGACCGCTACCGATCCACGCCGTCGTGCACCCCGGCGGCGGAGGCGGAGGCGGCGGCGCCACGCAGGCGGCCAACGCCGCAGGAGCACCCACGACCAACGCCCCGATCACCCACCGCCGGAGCCGCACCCCCGGACCCGACCTCCGGGGCCGCTCCCCCGGTCGTTCCGCCACGAACGCAGGCTACCGGCCAGCTGCGTGTCGCACCAGGGTCACGACCGACGGAGCACCGTCCGTCGTCCGTTCCTGTGGTGCCGAGCCGCGCATGCCCGGGTGGACACCACAAGAACGGGGGATCGGGGCAGGGTCAGATCACGTCAGGGTTGGTCAGGCGAGGCCCTGGCAGCCTCGGGCGAAGTCGGTGGCAACGTCGCCCGACGTCTCGTCACGGCACACCAGCAGCGGGTTCTCGTGCGAGAAGACGCCGTCGGTGCTCTCCCATCCGGGCGCGGTCCAGACGTGCACCATCCACGGCGTGACCGGCATGTGGTTGCCGCCCACCTCGTCGCACTGCTCCTTGGTGGTGTCCGACGCGATCGGCAACAGCACGTCAACACCGCCGTCGGCCCCCACGACGGCGCACACACCGGTGTGGCGATGCCAGATGTCGTTGGGCCCGGCGAACCCCTCGGGCTCCTCGTCCTGGAACACGACGTACATCACCCCGACAGGGACCGCCGTGTCCTCGGTGCCCGAGTACAGGATGATCGGCGGGTTTGCCGGGTCGAAGCCGGCGACGTTGCCCATGATCACCTGCAGGTCGAACCCCTTCTCCGGGATCGGAACGCCTTCGACCGGCATCGTGTGGTGCGCGCCGTTGCCGGGGGTGAACACGCCGAGCCGACGCCCGCCACCGGCCTTGAGGTCGGCCACCGTCGGGTACTTCTCGGTGGCGGCACGAGCCAGGGCCAGCTCGTCGGTGAGTTGGCGCTGGGTGGCGTAGTCGAGCGGCTGCCAGGCGACGTCCCCGTGGTCGTGCTCGCCACCCTCGGCGCCATGGTCGTGTCCCGCCCCGCCATGGTCGGTCGCCGATGGTGAGACGATCGCAGCCGTCGTGACGGCGACGACGGCGAGGACGGGCAGCGACGCCATCACCCAGCTCGCCTGGCCCCACGTGGCTCCGAGCGCCGGCCGCACGAGCAGCGCCACGGCGAGCACGATCGCCAGGCCCTCGAGCACCGCAGAAGCGACATCGACGAACCCCGCCGCCTCGGCCACCCCCGCGTGCGATCCAAAGGGCAGGCCCGACGTGCGGGAGACGGCCCACGCTGCGACACACCCGGCGTTGACCAGCGCCGTGGCCAGATACGCCGGACGCCCCGGGCGCAACAGCAGCGCCACGGCGACGGCGAGCTGCGCCCACCCGGCGATGGCGAAGCCGATGGCCAGGGCGGGGTCCTCACCGCCGTGGGTCGGCACCATGGCGAAGTGGATGGCACCGGCGGCCGCCGTGCACGCCGCGGTCACCGCCAGCACGGCGGCGCCCGGTCGCGCCGCCGTCGTCGACGTGTCGTCCACGTCTCCCCCTCGAGTCGTTGCCAGCCCCCGGTCGGACCAACTTTGAGACAGTTTGTCTCATTACTTCTGCTATCGTCAAGGGCCATGCCGGCCGCACCCAGCTCCGCCCACACCGGTGCCCGGCACGAGCGCGTCGATCCGAGGGTCAGCGCCACACGCGCCCGGGTGCTCGCCGCCGTCGGCGAGCTGCTCGAGCACGGCGGGGTCACCGACGTCACCCACGCCTCGGTCGCCCGGGTCGCCGGCGTCGGCCGCGCCACCGTCTACCGCCACTGGCCGACGCTCGACAGCCTCCTGGTCGACGCCGTGGAGGAACGCCTGGGCGTGATCCACCTGGTCCTGAGCGGCGACCCGCTGACCGACCTGCGCACCATGCTCGTCACGCTGTCGGCAGCAGTCCTCGACGACACCGGCGGCCCGCTCTTCGCGGCACTGCTGTCGACGAGTGACGTGACCCCCCAGCTCCTGGCGCTGCGCGCCGAGATCATGGAGCGGCGCATCGGCGCCATCGAGGCGCTGGTGCGCCGCGGCATCGCCGAAGGCCAGATCGACCCGACACTCGAACCCGCCCACGCCGTGTCGTACCTGTTCGGCCCGCTCCTGCACCGCCGCATCGTCCTCGGGCGCGGCATCGAGCCGGCGTTCGTCGACGACCTGCTGGCCCGCATCACGGCACGTCCCGAACTGCGCTGATGCGTTTCCGGTAGTGCAACCGGTGTGCGAACGCACCGGTTGCGCTACCAGAACGACCCGCGGCCCCTGCGCCGGTAGCCTCGCCGGCCGTGCCGCTCGAACCGCGCCTCGCCCGCCTCGTCCGCCTCGCCAACGCCACCGATCGCACCGACCGCGCCGTGCCCATCGCCACCCGGCGCGAGCAGGACGCCCGCCTGGCCCGCGCTGGCTGGTGGCTGCTGCTGCGGGCGGGACCACGTGCCGTCACGGAGTCCGAATGCGAGGTGCCGGTCGACGGCGGCGTCATCCGGGTCCGGTTGTACCGGCCCGCCGGACGGGGTCGGCTGCCGCTGCACGTCTTCTTCCACGGCGGCGGCTTCTGCGTCGGCACGCTCGACGAGCGCGACCCTCGCTGTCGCACCATCGCCGCCGGCGCCGGCTGCGTCGTGGCCTCCGTCGAGTACCGCCTGGCCCCCGAGAACCGCTTCCCCACGGCGCCCGAGGACTGCTACGCCGCGCTGTGCGCGCTCGTCGAGCGAGCCGCCGAGCTCGACATCGACGCCACCCGGGTGTCGGTCGGCGGCGAGTCGGCCGGCGCCAACCTGGCCGCCGTGGTGTGCCTCCTGGCGCGGGACCGCTCCGGCCCGGCGATCTGCCACCAGTGGCTCGACGTGCCGTCCACCGACGCCACCTTGTCGCAGTCCGGCTTCGCCGAGGTGCCCGACGGCTACCTGCTCGACCGGGCGGCGATCGACGAGTTCCTCGCCCACTACCTGCCCGATCCGGCGACCGACGCCCTCGACCCGCGCTGCTCCCCGCTGTTCGCTCCGTCGCACGCCGACCTGCCGTCGGCGTGGATCATGTCCGCGGAGTTCGACCAGCTGCGCGGCGACGCCACCGCCTACGCCGCGGCGCTGGAGGGCGCCGGCGTCGCGGTCACCCACGTCCGGCTCGACGGGCACATCCACCCGTCGTTCGCCTTCACTCGCCTGCTCGCGTCGGCGCGCCGCTACGAGGCCGACGCCATCGACGCCCTCGCCGCCGCCTACGCCCGCTGAGGGCTGCCAGCCCGGCTGTCAGGTGCAGGTCGAGGTGATGGAGGGCGTCTCGCCCGCCAGGATCTGGCCCATCCAGCTGGCGACGTCGCCGGCGGACTCGTAGCCGATCAGCTCGTGGGTCACGCCGTCGTAGGTCTTCTCGGCCACGTCGGTGCCGTTGGCGCAGTAGGTCTGCACCAGCTCGGCCGTCGTCGACGGGATCACGATCGTGTCGGCCGTGCCCTGGGTGATCAGCACCGGTGAGGTGATCTTCTCGCCTCCGGCGGAGTTCTCGGCGAGCAGCGTGCTCCACGGCTCGACCGAGCCGGGGTCGCCGACGAAGAACTTGCCGGTGAGCGGTTCGGCGATGGTCTGCATCTGTGCCGACTGGGTGAGGTCGCACAGCTTGACGAGCTCGGGGATGGCGGCGATGCCCTCGGCGGTAACCACCTGATCCTCGGCCAGATCCGGGTACTGCTCGCCGTAGAGGTCGGTGAAGGCGTTGACGGCATACGCACCGAGCACCACCCCCTCGGTGGTCGAGCTGTCCAGGTTGAGCAACTTGGCCAGCTCGCCGGCGGGCGCGGCGGCGGCCGTGGCCTTCAGTTGCAGCTCGGGCGCGTACGACGGCTGCAGCTGACCGGCGAACAGCGACGCCTGACCGCCCTGGCTGTGGCCCCACAGCAGCAGCTCGTCGCCGGCGCCGGCGTCGGACAGCTGCTGCGCGGCGCGAGCGGAGTCGAGCACGCTGCGACCCTCGCTCTCGCCGATGAGGTAGGGGTGCACACCCTCGGTGCCGAGGGACTCGTAGTCGGTGGCGGCCACCACGTAGCCGGCGTCGAGGAACTGGCCCAGCCCGGGGATCAGCGCGAACACGTCGGACTGCGTCGACGGTGCGCACGAGTCGACAACACCGGTGGTCGGATGCGCCCACCCCAGGATCGGCCGGCCGCCCGCAGGCGTCGTGCCCGCCGGCGCCGAGCCAGGCGTCGACCCGGAGGTGGTGCCGTTCGGGGCAATGACCACGCCCGACACGGCGGTGGGGCTGCCATCGAAGCCGGTCGACAGGTACAGCACGCGCCACGCCTGGCTGCCGGCCGGCGCGCCGTCGAGCGGCTCGGAGCGGATCAGGTCACCGGGCTTGCCGTCGGGCAGCGGGTTCGGCGCCTCGTAGAAGGCGTCGGTCGGCTCGTTCATCGCCGGGTTCGTCGTCCCGGTGGTGCCGGCGGTCGTGCCAGCCGCACCGCCGTCGGAGCTGTCGGAGCTGCACGACGCCGCCCCGAGGGCGAGGAGGAGAGCAGCGGCGGCGGAGAGAGCGATGCGAGCGCGGGGTCGTGCAGCCATGGGGCACGTTTCTAGTCCATGCCTGCGAGGGCGACGGCGCGTCGTCTTCGTCGGCGCCGGCCGCCGGCGCCGGCCAACCGAACTAATGACATAGCAAGTGTCAGTTCTGGTACGGTCCCCGCATGCGCCGATCGCCCACCCTGCTCGCCTCCGCCGTCGCCCTCGCCGCCCTCGCCGCCGCCTGCTCGTCCACCTCGACGCCCGAGGGGTCCGCCACCACGGCCATCGGGTCGGGCACGGCGGACACCGGCGCAACCGGCGGCAGCACCAGAGGTACGGCCGACGACCCGGCGACCGGCGGGACGACGCCGGGCACCGAGGTGCGCCCGGCCGGGGCGCTCCGCGACCAGTACGGCGAGCGCTACTGCGAGGTGCTCACCGTCACCGTCTCGGAGGTCAACACCCAGGCCGAGGTGTGGGGCACCCAGGGCCTCAACGACTGCCCTGCCGACGCCTTCGCCGGCATCGACCCTGCTGCTGCCGCCGCCGACCTCGGTACGACGCTCGCCCTGCCCAACGGCCCGCGCTACTGGGTGCTCGACGACATCGTCGCCAACCAGCTGGCCGGGTCGGGCGAGCGGCACAGCTTCAACGGGCTCGAGATGCGCTCGATCGCCATCGTCGACCTCGGCCCCGGCATCCCCGACCGCCGCGCCTTCGTCGGCTCGTCGGTCAACCGCGACACGGAGTTCGGCTTCGATGCCGGCCGCGAGGTGTACGAGCTGACCGCCCCCGACGGCACCGTCTACATCATGCAGTCGTACAGCATTGAGATCGACCCGACCCTGACGGCCGACGACCTGGCCGGCCTCGGGGATCGTCTGGCGCTGCCCGAGGGGTGGACGTTCGGCGCCCGTACGCTCGACGAACCGCTGGTCGTCGAGGACATCGACGGCGTCGCCACCGTCATCCAGGACGAGCTGCGCAACTCCTACCAGCTGGTGCCGCCGCAGGCCTGACGCGCACCGACCGCCCTTCCGCCGGCGGGAACGGCGGGAGGACGGTCGGGCGAGGCGGCCCGCGGGGCGGTCAGCTCAGCGCTGCGTCCGCGGCGCTCGACGAGCTGTCGGGCACGACGTCCTGACCCTGGCCATCGCTGGGCACACCGTCATTCGGCAGGCCCGGCCCGGGCATGCCCTGGCCGGCGTCGGGGCCGCCCATCCCCGGGCGCCCCATGCCGCCGTCGGGCGGCATCGGCAGGTCACCGACCATGATGGCGTCGGCTTGGACGGTGTCTCCGGTCAGCACGCCCATCACGACGACCGTGTCACCCACGGCGAGGTCGGCGATCGTCAGCTCCGCCGGCGCCGTGCCCGCCAGGGGATCGCCCATCTCCAACACCTGCGTAGCCTCGGAGGCCTCGATCACGACGGTGGCGCCACCCGACCGCTCATCGCCGGCGATCGTGATCGTGGTGCCATCGATGGCGGTGATCGTGCCGCCCGCGGCCGGACGGCCCATCCCGCCGGGGCCGCCCATCGGAGGTTGCCCCAGGTCGCCCCCGGGCATCTGGCCCTGGTCGCCGCCGGGCATCTGCCCCTGCGAGCGTTCGCCGAACGGATCGGCCTGGCCCGACGAGCCGGAAGCCCCCGGCACCTGCGACGACTGACCGGAAGCGGAACCGGAGCCGGAGGCCGACTGGCCTGGCGTCTGGCTCTGGCTGAGGCTGGCCGGCGCCGCCGTCGAGGTCGTGGCGCTCGAGGCGATCTGCGACCCGACGGCGAAGGCGGCGATGGCTAGCACGCCGGCGACGCCCGCCGTCGCCACCCAGCGCAGCGGGTTCGACGGCCTCGACGGCTCGGGCACGACGGCCGGCGGGACCGGCGATGCTCCGAACGGCTGCGCCGCATCCGGCGGACCGGACGGCGGACCCGTCGGCGGACCGGACGGTGCTGCGATCGGCGGACCGGCCAGGGAGCCGGTCGGGTGCGACGACGCCGCCGACGCGTCCGTCATCTGCCACACGAACGGGTTGGTGGGCGCAGTGACCGGCGACTCGGCGACCTGGGGTGCGGGCGGCGGGACCGGCGGGGCGGGAGGCGGCGGCGGGGTGTGGGGTTGGTGGTCTTCGCTCATGGGTCCAGCGTGCTCAGCCGGCCTGCGAACCCGCTGCGAGCAACCCGGGAGTTCCCGCAGAACCGGCGCCCGACAGGCCCGAGACCGGCAGGAAGACCCGCACGGTCGTGCCGACGCCCACCCGGCTGTCGAGCTCGATCTGCCCCCCGTGCGCCACGACGACATCGTGTGCGATCGCCAGGCCCAGCCCCGAGCCGCCCTGGTGGCGCGAGCGGGAGGGGTCCGCCCGGTAGAAGCGCTCGAAGGCACGCGTCGCGGCCTCGGGCGCCATGCCCACACCGTGGTCGGTCACCTCCACGATGACGTCGTCGCCGGCGCGCGCCACGCGCAGATCGATCGCCACGTCGCGCGGCGTGTGCACCAACGCGTTGCCGACCAGGTTCGCCAGCACCTGGTGGAGCCGGTCCGCATCGCCGACCACGACGGCGCCGGCACCCGGCGTGTGCGCCTCGACGTCGAGGGCAGCCGGCGAGGCGTCGTCGGCCAGCGAGGCGTCGAGGGTCACCGAGATCGGCCGCTCGGGCTGGGTGGCGCGGGCGTCGGCCACGGTGTCGTGCGCCAGCGCCACCAGGTCGACGGCGTCGTGCGCCATCGGACGGCCCTGATCGAGACGGGCGAGCTGCAACAGCTCGTCGATCAGCGACGCCATGCGCACCGCTTCGGCCTCGGTGCGTCGCATCGCCTCGTCGAGTGCGTCGGGATCGGCCAGGGCACCGACGCGGTAGAGCTCGGCGTAGCCGCGGATGGTCGTCACCGGGGTGCGCAACTCGTGCGACGCGTCGGCGGCGAAGCGCCGCAGCCGGTCCTCGGTGGCGACCTGCTCGTCGAAGGACGCCTCGATCCGGCCGAGCATCTGGTTCAACGCCCGCCCCAGCTCTCCGGCCTCGGTGCCCGGCGGCGCCTCCGGCACGCGGTGCGACAGGTCGCCCTCGGCGATGGCAGCGGCGGCGTGGGCCATCTCGTTGACCGGCTCGACGCCGAGCCGCAGCACCCACCACGCCACCAACCCCAGCACGCCCAGCGCCACGACGAGCGCCACGCCCTGCACGAGCACCAGGCGCAGCACGGCGGCGTCGACGTCGGTCAGCGGCAGGGCCACGACGACGACCGCGCCAGTGCGTTGATCGGCGGTGGCCAGGACCCGGTAGTCGGTGGCGCCGTCGACCGACGCCACCGTGAAGGGGTCGCCGGTGCGTGCCGACGCCACCGCCACCGCCGGGTCGATGGCCGGCAAGTCGTCCGACGACGCGTCGACGCCGAAGTTCGGGGCGAACAGCGTCTGCAGCGTGCCGTCGGCGGTCAGCACCCCGGTGTAGAGCGGGCTCGGGGGCTCCGCCGTCGACGAGGCGTCGGTGTCCGACGGTGGCGCCACGGTCGGTCGCTGGCCCGGGCCGGACTCGCCCGGGTTCGGTGCGAACAGCAGCTGCTCGGCGGGGTGGGCGGCGGACGCCAGCTGCGCGTCGACCTGTTCGATCAGATGCGCCTCGTTGGCCTGCGCGACGAACAGCCCACCTCCGACGAGGACGACGGCGATGACGGCCAGGCCGAGCAGGACGCGGGCGCGCAGGGTCACGGCGCCTCAGCTCT